>JBFLWC010000297.1:0-4280 GCA_040758415.1 Bacteroidota bacterium
TATTGAAAACAGCTCCCGATAAAAAAAACCGCACAGCTTTTGCAACTCACGATGAAAATTTATGCGCACAAATAATAAGAGAAGCTAAACATTACAGTGTTCCCAAAGATAAAATTGAATTTCAGATGCTTTACGGAATTAAAACGAGTTATCAAAAAGAATTGGCAGAGAAGGGTTATAATGTAAAAGTATTGATAAGCTACGGAGATTTTTGGTATCCGTGGTATATGCGCCGTTTGGCAGAGCGACCGGCAAATATTTGGTTTGTTCTGAAGAATCTTTTCTGACATTTAAAATGTAAAATACAGAGTCAATATCAATAAATAAGATTACCTTAGAAGTGTAGTTTTTGCTTTTATTCGGCAATTCTTTTTTCACAAAATAAAAGGAGGTGCAAAATGAAAGCGGGTGTATTACTTACCGGCTCGGGTCCAATTTTTATTGTAACATCGTATGATTCTTTTACACATCCCAATCTGGTTAAAAAATTATCGAGCAAGGGAATCAAAAAATTTATTGTCTACGAAATAGCACTTGAAACAGCAATCGAAAAGTACGGACATCATTACGATGTAACAATGAGCGATCTTAAACAGGAAGACGATCTTCGTGTTCTTGATTTTGACGGGCACCATATCTTTGCAAAATTTTCATTTAAGGAATTCGGAGAACCAATTCTTTATGAATAATGAACCGATTTCCAATAATTTTTCTTAATGATATTTAGTGGCGCCTGCGTTTCAATAATGAATACAATTCTCTTCTCTGAATTCTTGTAAGATATACAATTGCAGGGAAGGGTGAGTGGGTAGATATATATCATTTAGTACGGAGATGTATGAAAAAGATTTACGGTATTATGCCGCCGATTACAACGCCCTTCATGAATGATGAACTGGCGCTTGATAAATTAGCACTGAATATTTCAAAGTGGAACAAAACTGAACTTAGCGGTTACGTTGTAATGGGTTCAAACGGTGAAAGTGTTTTTCTAACACGCGATGAGAAATTAAAACTTCTAGAAACCGTGAAGAAAAATATACCGGAAGAAAAATTACTAATAGCTGGAACAGGAAGTGATTCGATCAAGGAAACAATTTCTTTGTCGAACAATGCAGCAGACTTTGGCGCAGACTATGCATTGATATTAACGCCTTCGTTTTATAAATCCGAAATGAAACACACCTCATTCATAAAATATTTTTTTGCGATTGCAGATAAATCAAAAATTCCGATTATTATTTACAACGTTCCAAAATTCACCGGTGTTGATATTGAAGCCGAAACGGTTGCACAACTTGCAGAGCATAAAAATATTGCAGGAATAAAAAACAGCACAGAGAACATTCGTCTAATAACAGAGATGATTGATCAAGCGCCAAAAGACTTTGCAGTAATTGTTGGAACGGCATCTGTGTTGTATGCAGCTCTTTCAGCCGGCGCTGCTGCCGGAATTCTTGCTCTTGCAAATATTGCACCGGACGAATGTGTGAAAATTCAGAAATATGTAGAAGAGGGAGATCACTTCAGCGCTATCGGGCTTCAAAAGAAAATGATTCCGGTTAATAAAGCAATCACAGGAAAATATGGTGTTGCCGGTTTGAAGGCAGCGATGGATATGCTTGGTTATTTTGGCGGAGAACCGCGCGCTCCTTTGTCTTGTCTTGATGAGATTGATAAAGAGAAACTCAAACAAATTTTGATTGATGCCCGATTGCTCTGAAAGATTGATACAAAGCAATAATGAATGAGATGTAAGAGATACTATAAACGGGTTTAATGTTTCCATAATCGTTACGTATATTTTGTAACGTAAAAGACATAATGAAATTTTAGCTGTCAATAATAAAGTTTACTCGATTCGCCCCACCTCAATCCTCCCCACATAGTGGCTATGCCAAAGGGGAGGACGTTAAATACCCCGACCCTTGGGTCAGGGGTATCATTCAGCGCAGGTCGGAGTCAATACTCCGACCAAGCATTATTCTCTCCCCCTTTGGGGGAGACAGAGGGGGCTTTATTAAACGAGGATCTCTCCGGTGTATTTGCAACCACAAACGAGTAAATGTTGAGTTCTTGATCTTAACCATAAAAAACAGTTGGTTTATCTCAGAAGAAATTTCCTAATTTTACTTACCTAAAAAATATTCTTTGTTAAAAGAGAAAAGGACTCACCATGTCGAACGCAATATTTAAAGTACCGCTCCCACCGAACGATCAAAACAAAACTTATGCACCGGGAACACCGGAACGTTCAGCACTCAAAGCAAAACTTGATGAACTTACAAATCAACAGATTGATATCCCGATAATCATCGGGGGAAAAGAAATTAGAACCGGAGACACGGATAATTGTGTAATGCCGCACGATCACAAGCATGTACTTGCCAAATATCACAAAGTGAGCGAGAAAGAAGTTAAAATGGCAATTGATTCCGCAATGGAAACTCACAAAACCTGGTCGCGGATGAAGTGGTACGACCGCGCCGCAATTTTTATGAAAGCAGCAGATTTGCTTGCACTAACAGAATGGCGTTACACTTTAAATGCCTCAACAATGTTGGGGCAAAGTAAAAATGCTTTTCAAGCAGAGATTGACTCAGCAAGCGAGATAATAGACTTCTTCCGCTTTAATGCATACTACGCAATGAAAATTTATGAAGAGCAGCCGCTGCATTCACCGCCTGGAATGTGGAATAGATTGGAATACCGCGCGCTTGAAGGATTTATTTTTGCTGTTGCTCCTTTCAACTTTACATCCATCTGTGCGAACTTGCCAACTGCACCGGCACTAATGGGAAATGTTGTTTTGTTGAAACCGGCATCGAGCGCAGTTTATTCCGCATACTGGATTATGAAATTATTGGAAGCTGCCGGATTGCCCGAAGGTGTTATTAATTTTGTTCCGGGTTCGGGTTCAAAAGTTGGAAATCCCGTAATGGATTCTGAACACTTCGGTGGAATTCACTTCACCGGTTCAACACCAACATTTCAATCAATGTGGAGAACTGCCGCAAACAATTTACCGAAGTACAAATCATATCCGAGAATTGTTGGTGAAACCGGCGGAAAAGATTTTATCTTCGCGCACCCAAGTGCAGATTTGAAAGCGCTCGGCACTGCAATGATTCGCGGCGCGTTCGAATATCAAGGACAAAAATGTTCTGCCGCATCGCGTGCATATATTCCAAAATCAATCTGGAAGGAATTGAAAGATTACATCGTAAGCGAACTCAAAACCGTTAAGATGGGAGATCCGCGCGACTTTTCGAATTTCATGAATGCAGTAATCGATAAAGGCGCATTCGATACAATTACAAGTTATATCGACTACGCAAAGAAATCGAACGAAGCCGAAATTATTTCCGGCGGAAATTATGACAGCTCAAAAGGATATTTCATCGAACCGACAATTATTCAAACAACCAATCCCAAATTTAAATCAATGGAAGAAGAAATCTTTGGACCGGTACTTACGCTTTATGTTTACGACGACAACAAATATGAAGAGACGCTTCATCTTTGCGATCAAACTTCACCATATTCGCTTACAGGTGCAATCTTTGCTCAAGATAGATATGCAATTGAAACAGCAAATAAAATTTTAGTGAATGCTTCCGGGAATTTTTATATCAATGATAAACCAACGGGTGCGGTTGTTGGTCAGCAGCCGTTCGGCGGAGCGCGCGCAAGCGGAACAAACGATAAAGCCGGCAGCCACTTGAATTTAATGCGCTGGATTTCTGCACGAACAATTAAAGAAAATTTTATCCCTCCGAAAGAGTATCGTTATCCGTTTATGAATGAGGAATAAACGACCTACATTTTTTATTGCCTGGTCTTTTTTTTAAGAAAAATATTTTTTCCTTGATATAGTTCTATAAAAAATGTTAGATTCTAAACGGGCAATAAGAGTATTTAAGTAGGAGGATAAATGAAATCATTAAAAGAAATATTAGCATCAAAAAATTTACACACAGTAAAATCCGGTACAACAATTTACGATGCAGCTTGTTTTATGGCAGAGCATAATATTGGACTTGTTCCGGTTCTGGGTGAAGACGGAAAGTTACTCGGTGTATTTTCCGAACGGGATTTAGTGCGGCGGGTAATTGCTGGGGGTCTGGATTTGAAGTCAACACTTATTGACGAGGTGATGACTAAAGATCTTGTGCTTGCAAATGTAAATGAATCGCACGAGCAATGTCTGAAAAAAATGAAAGACCGCGGGACAAGACACATTTTAATTTTCGAGAATGAAATAATGATTGGCATTATAT
>JBFLWC010000298.1:0-6824 GCA_040758415.1 Bacteroidota bacterium
GCAACGCCAGAAAGATTTGGATAAAATCTATTATAATGTAATTGTCCAACAACTTCCTGAATTATCACAGCCATCTTTTCATCTTGAAGAGTATGCGATGAAGCTTTGAAATAATTTTTTGATGCTTTGAAAAAAGTTGATGCGTAAACAAATTTGATTGCTTCTGTTAATTTATGAAATCGTTCATCTGCGCCCGGCTGATTATTTGGAATCATTTTAGTTGCATAAATTCCGGCAAACGGTTCGTTCTTTGCATCTTCAAGCAGACTTGACGAACGGACAGCCAGCGGCGCATGAACTTTTTCGATCAAGGTGCGCAGATCGCCAAGAATTTCAACAGGTAAATCGGCTTGAAGAAAAGCAAGAGCAATATGTTCGTCTGCTTCATTAGAGAAAGCAATTTCAAACAAGTTGTTGCGCATCATGAATGCATCAAAAAGATTGGTACGTAAAACAACCATTCGCGGTATGTTTAGAACAACATCTGGAAAGTCTTCAGTATTAATTTTTTCATGAATTATCTTGTGTGCCAATGCAAGCCCGCTTGCTTTACCTCCAAACGCTCCATCTCCAATCCATGTAAAATTATTATGCGATTCAAAAAAAAATCTATCGAAGCGAGCGAGAAAATCTTTTTCGGTTCTCGAATTGTTCATAAATATCCTTAAATAAAAAAGCCGGAAACTGATTGAACAAAACTTTCAATTACCGGCTTGTCTCAATACTAAATACTAATATCTAAATACTATTTCACACCCACCCGCGGTCTTTACAAGCCTGAGCAACGCGATTAACAGAAATAACATAAGCAGCATCTCGCATGTAAAGTTTTCTCTTCTTAGCAAGCTCGTTCACCGCATGGAATGCTGCAGTCATCTTTACATCCAGCTTTCCAAGCACTTCATCTTTTTCCCAGAAATAATTCATGTTGCTTTGAACTTGTTCAAAGTAGCTGCAGGTTACACCGCCGGCATTTGCTAAAAAATCGGGTATAATAAAAATTTCTCTTTCTTGAATAACTTTATCTGCTTCGGGAGTTGTAGGACCGTTAGCGCCTTCGGCAATAACTTTAACATTTTTACTTATCTTGTTTACGTTGTCTTGATTGATTTGATTTTCGAGTGCGGCAGGAATTAAAATATCAACATCTTGTTCAATCCACAAAGCGCCGTCAAGAACTTCGTAACCAAGTTCTTTTGCTTTTGTTTTATCAATGCCGCCAAACTTGTCTGTAATTTTTAACAACTGGTGTAAATCAATTCCACTTGTTTTTTTAAATGTGTACGAGCATTGATCGTTCTGATTCCAACTGGAAACGCAAACAACCTTTCCACCCATCTGTTGGTAAAGTTCAATAGCATATTGAGCCACGTTTCCAAAGCCCTGAACAGCCGCAGAAGTATCTTGCAGACGAATGCCAAGTTCTTTCAAAGCTTCGCGAAGAGTAAAAATTACACCGTAGCCAGTTGCTTCAGTTCTGCCGAGCGAGCCGCCCATTCCAGCTGGTTTACCTGTGATGAACCCGGGGTATTTTGCGCCGTGAATAGCTTCAAACTCGTCAAGCATCCACAACATATGTTGCGCGTTAGTCATAACGTCAGGTGCAGGAACATCATTCAATGGTCCAACATTCTTTGCCATCTGACGAACCCAGCCGCGGCAAATTTGTTCCTGTTCTTTCATACTCAAATGGTGGGGATCGCAAATTACACCACCCTTTCCGCCTCCAAGCGGAATATTTACAACTGCACATTTCCAGGTCATCCACATTGAAAGAGCGCGTACCGTATCAATTGTTTCCTGCGGGTGAAAACGAATTCCACCTTTGCTAGGCCCGCGTGCATCATTATGTTGAACTCTGAACCCTCTAAAAACTTTTGTCGTACCGTCATCCATTCTAACAGGAATACTGAAGTGATATTCTCTTAATGGATTTCTTAATAACTGCCTGGTTGCCTCATCTAGATTTAAGATTTCAGCAACTTTGTCGAATTGGGCTTGTGCCATATCGAAAGGATTAAAAGCTATACTGCTGTTCATAGATTGACCTCTAATACATGAAAAATTGACGTAAGAAAAATAGAGACGTTTGCATTGCAAAGCAATAATAATAGTTTGCAGTGTGCAGTGTGCAGTATCTTGCTGTTAGCTTATGGGTTTAGCAATCCGAGATATACACTCTGCACTTTGCACTTATCATTGTATTGCTACTTTTCTAAAAGTAATTTAGATTGCAATTGAATAATTTATAGAAGCGTATGAACTCTATCGAGTGGACATTTCAACTTAGATTTCTTGTTGCACTAGCACTGGGTTTCCTTATCGGTCTAGAACGGGAAAGTACAAAAAGCAAACACAAAGTTTTGATTCTCGGGGGCATAAGAACATTTCCAATAATCAGCATGCTTGGATTCGGCTGCGCTTGGCTTTATCAATTGGGTGTAACATTTATGCTTCCGCTTGGATTGTTGAGTATCTGTTCTCTTGTGTCTATTGCATATTTCTCGAAAATAAAAACAGATCGTTTTGGGGTTACAAGCGAAATCTCGGCGCTGCTTACTTTTGTAGTTGGTGCACTTACATTGCTTGTAGATATTTGGGCTGCTATGGCACTTGGTATAATTAACACAATGCTCTTATCAGAAAAAGCCGGATTAGAAAGTATTGTAGATAAATTAAATCGCACAGAATTTACAGCTGTCTTAAAATTTTTATTGGTAACGCTAATAATCCTGCCTGTACTTCCAAATAATAACTATACAAAGTTCCAATTAAACCCGGCGAAGGTTTGGCAAATTGTAATACTTGTTTCAACAATTGGTTTTGTTGGTTATCTTCTCTCAAAATTTCTTGGACAAAAAGTTGGTTTGTGGTTATCAGGTTTAGTAGGTGGAATTGTTTCAAGCACTGCTGTTTGTATTGCTTATGGCAGAATGGCGCAAAACCATCCGCAGCACGGTCCGAATGCTTTGCAGGCAACACTTGTTGCAAGCGGAGTTATGTATCTGCGCATACTGGCAATTATTTTTATTATCAATCCTGTAATTGTGGCAATAATCTGGTGGAAACTTTTGATTCTCGGGTTGATTGGTTTCGGCCTTTCACTGATAAAAAGTAATTCAGCTAAAGGATTAAAATCGTCAGAAAAAGATTTACAGCAACTTCAAAATCCGTTCGAGATTAGACCGGCAATGGTATTTGCTGTAATGTTTGTTCTTCTTACAGTTGTTACAAAATTGATTAACGAATATGTTGGCTACAAAGGATTGCTTTCTCTTGCTGCCATTGTAGGATTATCCGATATTGATCCGTTTATTCTTTCCTTAGTCCACACGCACCAAGGAAATTTTTACATAATCTCGTCTGCAATAATTATTGCAATGATGAGCAATACAATAATGAAGGGAATTTATTTTGGTTACTTTGTTCCTGTGTTAAGAATTAAAACGTTTCAACGGTTTGGAATTCTAACTTTGGCGCATCTGCCTTTGTTTTTCTTTTAATACGGTAATTAACTTCGGAGACTTCTGAAAAATTTGTTATTGTTATATAGGCGAGATGCTAGACGTAAGTTGCTATCTGTTAGAAGCAAGATGGAAGAAATAAGAAGTTAGTTTGTCATTAGTCATTTATAATTTATCATTTATCATTTATCATTTGTGTGCTTCTTACTTCCAAAGAATATTTCATTTCAAATGTCTTCTTCTATAAAACATCACGCCAGCTACACCAACTATTTGATTGATTAATAAATATTTTCTGTTTGCAATTAGATGAAGAAATCTTACCTTCATCAGTAAATTTTAAAAAAATTTCAAAAGGAAATTTTATGGAATTACAAAAAAGGAATCTTCTTAAACATATATTCAACACAACGGTTCTTGTTTCAGCGCTTGGTTACTTTGTAGATATTTATGATTTAATTCTCTTCGGAATTGTGCGCGTGCCAAGTTTAAACTCGCTTGGTATTAAGGGAGATCAAATGATTGATGTTGGACTTTTTCTTTTAAATATGCAAATGGTTGGAATGCTGATTGGAGGAATAATTTTTGGAATTTGGGGTGATAAAAAAGGACGGCTTTCAGTTTTGTTCGGATCAATTTTTCTTTATTCGATTGCTAATCTTGCAAATGCATTTGTTACTTCGGTAGAACTTTATGCCGTATTAAGGTTTGTAGCTGGTGTTGGTCTTGCAGGCGAACTTGGAGCGGCAGTTACTTTAGTAAGCGAAGTTATGCCCAAAGAAACGCGCGGCTATGGAACTGCTATTGTAGCCACTATCGGCGTTTCTGGAGCTATCTTCGCTGCAATAATAGGAGATCTTTTTAGTTGGCAAACAGCGTTTATTATAGGCGGAGTTCTCGGTTTGTTGCTGCTTATTATGAGAATAAAAATGTTCGAGTCGGGGATGTATAAATCAATCCGAACATCTAACGTGAACAAAGGTGATTTTTTAAAATTGTTCACATCGAAAGATCGTTTTTTGCGTTATGCCTATTGCATTTTGATAGGATTGCCAATCTGGTATGTGGTTGGAATTCTTATTACGTTCTCTCCTGAGTTCGGAAAAGTTCTCGGTGTAACCGAGCCGATAGCTGCTGGTAAATCAATAATGTATACATACACGGGATTAATTTTCGGTGATTTTGCGAGCGGATTTTTGAGCCAGCACCTTAAAAGCAGAAAAAAAGTTGTGATGATTTTTATTGCGCTTACATCGGTTTTTATTTTTGTGTATCTGTTCAACCGCGGGTTATCATTAACAATGTTTTATACTTTGTGTGTACTGCTTGGATTTTCGATTGGCTATTGGGCTGTGTTTGTTACCACTGCTTCTGAACAGTTCGGAACAAATTTAAGATCAACTGTAACGACAACTGTCCCTAATTTTATTCGAGGTTCTGTTGTTCCATTAACGTTAGCTTTTTCTTATCTGCGCAATTCGATGGGGATGATCTATTCGGCAGTGATTGTAGGGGTAGTTTCGCTCCTAATTGCGTTCTTAGCAATTTATAAATTAGAAGAAACTTACGGAAAAGATCTGGATTACTTAGAGAATATTTAATAAACCACAATAAATTGGTAGAGACGCACCGAGTGCGTCTCTAAAACGAATATTTTGGTGTGGACCCAATACGAGACGGATTCGATCTTGAGACGGATTCGATCCGTCTCTACATGGTAAATTAAATTACCAACTTTGTCATAAATTGTCTCGTGTCAAAATTTTCACAATCGAAAATCATTTCTTTAATTTCTCTTTGACGTTTTGCAGAAAGCAATTCTGAAGAGAGAGCGTTGAATTTATTTTCGAGGTCATCCGTCGTCATCGGTTCGCGTGGATCTCCTTTTGGGTACTCGAGATATTCCGAGAATTCTCTTCCGTCTTTTGTTTTTATTACAACTTTTGATGGTTGTTTTTCAGGAAACATTTTCTCGAATTCAAACGATGCTTCACCCTTAATTTTATCTATCACTTTCCATATACGCGGGTCTTTGAGTTTTTCATCGCTGAATGATTGAGTCGTAATCTTTCTATCAACAATTGCTGCGGCAATGCAGTAGGGAAGTGAATGATCCGCAGTCTCACGCGATTCCGGTCTATACTTATGCGGATCGAAAAGAATATCGCACGCACGCGCAATAGTTGTTATTGTAACAGATTCAATCTCATCATATTTTATATCGTTATTAATAATAGTTTTTAGAGTAGCAGAAATGTGAGTGTGTGTTAGTGCTTCCGTAGGAAATGCTTTCATGCTACATTCTAAAATTTTCCAGCCCTGCCCATGCGGCAGACGGGTTTTACCCAGTCTGCCAATTAGTGCATCAATATTCCAGCTCCATTCAGATTCACTTTCACGACCTTTCATCATAACCGGTTCCAACTTTTCTTCTTTAGAATTCCACCCGCTGAAGCAATCCATAAATCCTTCTTTGCCTTCAAAAACTTTTTCTGTTCCTGTATAACCTTTTTGTGCCAACAAAGCAGCAAATACTCCGCTCTGCACAGCAAATGGGTCTACAGTATTTTTCATCATTGTTAGTTTACCTGCAGTCGGGCATCCGATAGTGTGATTATGTGAGCCGCTGATTCCAATTGCGTTTACCATTTGATCAACAGTTAATCCTAAAATTTTTCCAGCAACAATTGGAGAAACAAATTGTGTGAGCGTTGCGTGATGCCATTTGCGTTCGCGGATTCCGGGTTTTGCAAAAAGACAAAGCCGCTGTTCGAATTCGTATGCAAGCACAATTGCAACTATAACATCCTTCATCGAAGCGTCAACCATTTCTGCAACCGATAGAGCAGCAGGAATTATGTCGGATGGATGTGATGGATCTTCTTTCCAATAGATGTCGTTGAAATCGAGCGAGCGTATCATTAATGAATTTACAAGTGCGGCATTCACAGCCGGAATTTTATCTCCGAATGCAAAGACAGTTGCTTCTTCGCGTCCGCCCATCTCTTTGTATATGTTGCGAACAATGTTCACATCTTTTGTGCAGTATGCGCCGTAAGCACAACCGATCGAATCAAATAAATATCTTTTTGCTTCACTGATGACTTCTCTAGGTAAATCTTCATATTTCAAGCTGCATGCAAATTCAGAAATTACACGCGAGATGGACTGCTCCATTGTGTTGTTCCTTATAATGTTTTGATAAAAAGGGGACTACTTATTTTGCCAGTTGGTTTGGAAAATCTTAGGGAAGTTGAGGAAAGGGAAAAATTGTTTCGATGTATTTGATTTTCTTTTCAGCATGCGCTACAAAGTTGAAAAATTTCTACGGCTAAATTATTCTTTTACCGCTATAAAAAA
>JBFLWC010000299.1:0-3667 GCA_040758415.1 Bacteroidota bacterium
TTTTCTCGTTCAGCTTTTTTAAAAATTTTTTTCTTTAATTTATTTGCGCGGGCTTTTCCGGCGCAGCCGGCTATGCCTATTACAATCGAATCAATTTCTTTTCCGGCAGAAACTGTTTTTATTAAACCGAGTAATGTGTCAGCAGATTCATCGAATCCAACCACTAAAGGATTTGTAGCATTACCCTCAGCTTTCGATAAAATATTTAATTCATAATCAACAAGAACGCACCTGGTTTTTGTTCCTCCGCCGTCAATTCCTATAAATAAACTCATTCTTCTTTTTTAAAATTGATGATGAAGATATGGAAAATAGAACGAACATAAAAATTGTTTGCTGCTGCTTTGTTGATCACTCATTTTTTCCTGGAAAATTATTTTGACAAAAGAGTAGATAAGCAGTAATTTTATATCGGAATTTATTGTCTGTTTATACAAATTTGTGAAGTTGCTATTAAATGACATTTTTAAGAAACCCTGAAAAGTCAATTCAAAAATATAGATTTATTACTCAACTGATTTTTGCTCTTCTTTGCATTTGGATCGGCATAGAGTTCTCACAATTCATTTCATTTCTGGAATCGAATGGAACAGCCGGTTCGCCAAGCAGGCCCCCCGGTGTTGAAGGATTCCTTCCCATCAGCGCGCTGATGAGTGTTGTTTACTTTATTCACACAGGGCAGATACACAACGTTCATCCTGCAGGATTTTTTATTCTCATTGCAATTGTAGGTGTGTCTTTCGTTTTTGGAAAAGCATTTTGCAGCTGGATGTGTCCGGTGGGTTTCATCTCCGAAATGGTTGGAGACTTCGGAGAAAAAATTTGGAAGAAGTTTTTCAAACGAAGAATTAGAGTGAATCGTTTTGTTGATTATCCGTTAAGATCGTTGAAATATTTTCTCCTTGCGTTTTTTGTGTTTGCAATTTTTTCGATGACAGAAACTGCGCTTGCAATTTTTTTAGGTGGTGCATATAATATTGCTGCCGATGTAAAGATGTGGTATTTCTTCGCGCAAATTTCGAGAACCAGTTTAATTGTAATCGGCGTATTGTTCCTTCTCTCGATCTTTGTAAGAAATTTTTGGTGCAGATATTTATGTCCTTACGGCGCATTGCTTGGATTGGTTTCGTTTTTGAGTCCGAATAAAATAAAGAGAAATGCAACAAGCTGTATAGATTGCGGGTTGTGCAGCAAGGCGTGTCCTTCTTTTATCAAAGTTGATAAGGTGAAAACAGTTCTTTCGGATGAATGCACTTCGTGTTTGAGTTGTGTTGATGCTTGTCCCGTAGCCGACACGCTTGAAGTAAAAAATATTTTGGGAGAGAAAAAAGTATCTAAAAAAGTAGTTGCTTGTGGTGTTGCAATTTTATTTGTTGCCGTTACAGGATTAGGAATGCTTACCGGAAATTGGCACAACAAAGTTTCAAAAGAAAAGTATTTGATGATACATAAAAACTTAAATGCAATCGGGCATCCAACAAGTACAGCAGAAATCGAAGAACTAAATAAATCCACAGAAAAAGGAAAAGCTGATGGAGAAAAAGGGATTAATTAATCAAAATTGGTTCATGAAAATTATTACACATTTAATTCCGCCTCTTCAGTGGAGATTTCCGGTAATAGTTCTTTTTGGAATTTTTGCCGGGTTGGGGTTTTATCTGCTGCATATCTCAAATGCGGTTTCATATTTATCCGATGACCCGAAGATGTGCGTGAACTGTCACGTAATGAATCCCCAGTATGCAACATGGGAAAGAGGAAGCCACGGCAGAAGTGTAACTTGCAATGATTGTCATGTGCCGCAAAATAATTTTATCTCCAAATATTTATTCAAAGCAAATGACGGATTGCGCCACGCTGCTTATTTTACGCTGAGATGGGAGCCGCAGGTAATTCGAATCAAAGAAGATGGCAAAAGAGCAGTTCAGGATAATTGCATTCGATGCCACAGCACAGGCGGGGCAAGCAAATGATTATGCTCAGTCAAAGAAGACGCTGATGATGAAATAATTTTCCGCATTATAGTAGCACAGATTTCTGCAAAAATTATTTTTTCACTTTTAGATAAACAGTGTCTGCAATTGCAGAAGCGAAAATTCCTATTCCGTCTCCCTGCATATTCATTCTCGGTTCGTGAAAATTCCCGTCAAACTCCTGAACGCTTTTATATGTTAGAACAAACTGTTTAAAGTTGTTGTCTCCGGCATAAAAAATTATGCGGTAATCTCCGTAGAACCAGATGTTTATCCAATCCAGGTCGTATTTTATTTTGCTGCTGCGCGAGTTTATATTTTGCAGCCACATCAGCCGGAATTTGTGTGCTTCCAAATCATTTTTAATCTCTTCGCGGCTCATTTCAACGTATGCATTATCATAAATAAAAGTTGAATCGCTTGCGTTAAGAGATACGATTGATATTACGTAGAAATCGGTTCCAACCGAAGGAGAAAACGTAACCGAAAAATTTTTAACGTTCCCTTTATCATCGCGCTCGCGGTAAAACAGCGGTTCTGTTTTTGAAAGCCCATCAATAATTTTGAATCCCGCTTGCGGAACTGTTGTTATTGAACTTGCGGTTAAATTTTTTTCATCAACTTTTGCCGAGACAATCAATTTGTAACTTTTACCAAAGCCGATTGACAAATTCGTACCGCTATATTCGAAGGAAAATTTTTGCGGATTGAATGTGAGCTTGAACTCCTCATTGTTTTGGAGGTCAACAAGTTTTACATCTGCGTTGAAAAGGATCAGCGTTTTTGGATCCGGTCTTCTGTTGAGGGGAATGTTGCGCGTGATTCTGATATTCTCAATTTTTTGTCCGGGGTACAAATAACCTTCGATAACGATTTTGGGTTCGTATGTATTTTGCCCTATTTCCACAGTCCCTTCGCCGCAGGAATAAAATGAAACTGCAAGTACAATCAGAGGAAAAAGTTTTTTAAACGATTTTCTTTTCATTTTCTTTTTTACCCTAATTAAAATCTAACATTAACGCCAATGCTTGGAAGTATCGGGAACATATTTACATTGCTTACTTCTTGTTTAACCATATTGTTTGTAATTTCATTTTTGTATTGAATGAACCAAACATTTTTTCTGTTGAGCGTATTGAAGATTTGCAGATACGGTGCGAGCGACCAGCCGTTGTATTGAATTTCGTAAGTCAAACTAAAATCCAACCGTGCATAGTACGGAAGACGAAATGCATTGATGGTTGAGGGAAAAATTGCAATCGAATTTTTATTTGGTTCCCAATCCGGCACCGAGTTGACTAAATATACCGAAGCGGGAAGCGTGATCGGCTGTCCTGAAAAAAATGTGAAGTTCAATCCCACAGTCCAGCGTTTATCTACATGAACAAATTGTTTTCCGTTCAGTTCGTTGAAAAAATTGTTGAGATCAAAATTGGCAACAATGTTTATTGCGTGAGTTCGATCGTGCCGTGGTGGAAAAGATTTTTCTTGATTGACTTTATCTAAAGTGTAATTCGTTCTGGCAAGTGAGTAAGCAATCCACCCTGTAAAAGCGCCTGCGTCTTTTCTGAGTAAAAACTCAACTCCGTAAGAATTTCCATCGCCTCTGTTGAAAAGACCTTTGCTGTTTCGAAATACCGGCAAATTATTTTCATCATAATCTTCGGGAGATATATCCGCTAGAAAAGTTGGAT
>JBFLWC010000300.1:0-2116 GCA_040758415.1 Bacteroidota bacterium
AGAGCCGCGGAAAAATGTAACGGATCGGCTGATTGCAGAAAAACCGATTTGATCGGTGGCACTATGTGTCCGAGCTACAGAGCAACAAGAGATGAAAAAAATTCAACAAGAGCACGTGCTAACACTTTAAGAGAATTTTTAACAAGATCGCCGAAAGAAAACCCATTTAATCATCAAGAAATTTATGAAGTAATGGATTTGTGCCTTTCGTGCAAAGCCTGTAAGTCAGAATGCCCTTCCGGTGTTGATATGGCTATGTTGAAAAGCGAGTTTTTACAACATTATTATGATTCGAATGGTGTACCATTAAGAACTAGACTGATTGCATATTTACCAAAAATAAATTCTGTTATTTCAAACTTCCCGGGTATTGTAAATTTCTTTCTAAAATCAAAGTTGACAAATCAACTAATCGGATTTACTCCAAAACGTAATCTTCCTCTGTTGTCAAAGAATACTTTTTCGAAATGGTATAAGAAAAATAGAGATCGGTACAAAAAAGCAAATTATCCTAGCGGGAAAGTTTTTCTATTCGTTGATGAGTTCACAAATTATAATGAATCAGAATTAGGTGTAAAAACTTTTCTGCTTCTTTCTCATTTGGGTTATGAGGTATTGGTTCCAAAGCATTTGGAAAGCGGAAGAACATTTATCACAAAAGGGTTATTAAGAAATGCAAAAAAAATTGCAAATGAAAACATTGTGCTGCTGAAAAATGTTATTGACTCGACTACTCCATTAATAGGAATTGAGGTGTCTGCAATTTTGTCTTTTAGAGATGAATATCTTGATCTTGTTGATTCTCACTTAAGAAACCCGGCAGAAAAGATAGCGGAATCAACTTTTACATTTGAAGAATTTCTTTCCTCAGAAATTAAGAAAGGGAAGATTTCATCTGCATCATTCACAAATGATTTCAAGAAAATAAAACTTCACGGGCATTGCCAGCAAAAAGCAATTGCATCTACAAGTGCAACAATTGAAATACTTTCATTACCCCAAAATTATACGGTTGAGGAAATTCCATCCGGATGCTGCGGAATGGCTGGCGCCTTTGGCTATGAAAAAGAACATTATGATTTGTCAATGAAAGTCGGGGAATCGGTTCTCTTTCCCGCAATCAGAAAAGAAGATTCTGATACTATTATTTGTGCGCCCGGTACAAGCTGCAGGCATCAAATTAAGGAAGGAACAAAAAGAACTGCTTTCCATCCCGTAGAAATAATTTTCAACGCACTTATAAAATAATTGTCTCGATGAAAACTAAAAATCTTGAAAATATCAAACAGCTTAATCTAATGGATAGTGCGCCGGGCGCTATAACAAAAATTAACGGTAAAGAATATTTTTATTTTGGAGGCACAAGTTATTACGAGCTGCATAATAATGAAGACGTAATTAACTCAGCTATTATTGCGTTAAAAAAATATGGGATTAATAGTTCATCTTCCAGAAACAGTTTTGGAACTACACAACTTTTATTAGATGTTGAAAAAGAAGCAGCGGAATTTTTTAATTGTGAAGATGCTGTTTACTTATCTTCCGGCTTTCTAACCGATATAGCTGCAGTGCATGCTATTCTAAATAAGAACATGTTCGATGTTGTATTTATTGATGAAATTTCACACTACAGTAATGAATATGCATCTAAATTGAGCGGGAAACCTATTTATAAATTTTCGCATCTAAATGAAGTTGACCTCGATGAAAAAATTTTCCAAAATCTTCAACCCGATCAAAGACCATTGGTAATTACAGACGGAATTTTTCCGATATTCGGTAAGATTGCCCCTGTTAATGAATATTCGATCATAATAGAGAAGTATAACGGAATTTTATGGGTGGATGACGCACATGCGCTTGGCATTATTGGGCCCAACGGAAGAGGAACTTATGAACATTATGGTTTAACTTCAGAAAGACTTTATTTCGGAGGAACCTTTTCGAAAGCCTTCGGAGGATTTGGCGGAATAATCCCCGGTAATAAAAAATTTATTGAAGAGATTAAAAATAATCAAATACAAAATGGGGCTACTCCGCCACCTTCATCTGCGGCAGCTGCAAGTTTAATGGGATTAAGATTGGTTAAATCAAAACCGGAGATAAGGCATAAGTT
>JBFLWC010000301.1:0-6248 GCA_040758415.1 Bacteroidota bacterium
ATGAAAGAAACATTTTCTTAAATAAAGTTACTAGAAAATTAAGTAAAGTTATAGCCAGTTTTAAAAAAGTCCCGAACAATGCTCATAGGCGTCAACTTAAGTCTCATAGAAGATCCCTATCAGTCCCAGTAGAAACGAAATATTTTGGCATAGCCATCAATAGAGAATTATTTGCTCAATCCCAGATCTTCTGATATGGCATCGGGCAGTGGTTTCTTTTTAAATCTCAAAAAGTTACTTGCCCTTCCAAACAACAAAGGAATTCTGACGCGGTATTCTTCAACTTTTGTATAAACAATCGGAACAACAATCAGCGTTAAAAAGAGAGAGCTTGTCAGTCCTCCAATCAAAGCCCAGGCAAGACCGGATTTCCATTCTGCGCCGGAACTTGTTGAAAGCGCAATCGGCATCATTCCAAAAATCATTGTCAGAGTTGTCATAAAGATGGGTCGTATTCTCATTTTACCGGCATCAATAAGTGCATCAATAACGCTTTCGCCCTGTGCGCGCATAAAGTTGGTTCGATCAACCAAAAGAATCGCATTCTTTGACACCAAACCTACCAGCATAATAATACCAAGGATTGTAAAGATGTTGAGTGCTTTCATTGTTAGACCGAGTGCAAGCAGCGCGCCAATCATTGCAAGCGGAATCGAAAATAAAATTACAAACGGATAAACAAATGAATCATATAAAGCAACCATCACCATGTATGTGAAAAGAATAGCCGCAAGCATAGCTATACCAAGATCTCCGAACGATTCGCGCTGATTTTTAACATCACCTTGAAATGAATAAACAACTCCGGATGGGAATTTAAATTTGCTCAACTGTTTATCAATATCTTCCGAGATGGTACCGCTCGGTCTTCCAAGTGCCTGTGAATAAATTGTAACGGCTGCGCTTCTTGCCTGCCGGGATAGTTTTGTTGGACCGGTTGCACGATAAATATTTGCGAACTGCTTAAGATAAATTTGTTCCCCTTTTTTATTAGTAAAACTGATGTTGCCAAGATTATCCGTCTTTGAACGATCGAATTGATCGAGAACAATTCTTATGTCATAATCGGTATCGCCCTGTCGGAGTTTTGATTCGTCATCGCCAGTAAGTGCAACTTTTAGTGTTTGACCGACTTCTGCAACCGACAATCCGAAACCCGTTAATTTTCTTCTATCAATTTCAATTCGGGTTTCCGGATTTCCTTCTTCGGCAGAAAGACGGACATCTGCCGTGCCGGGAATTGTTTTGACAATGTTCATAATTTCGCGTGCAGTCTTAACAACGTCGTTGTAGTTTGGTCCGTTAATTAGCAGCTGAATTGGTGTTTGGTTTGCAACTCCAAAAATACCGATTGGATTAACGCGCACTTTAACGCCTGGAATTTGTTGAACCGTTCGTTTTATCTCTTTGCCAACATCGTCTGTTGATTTAGTTCTTTTATTTTTTGGTACGAGCGTTACAGTAATTTCCGTTGCGTTGCTAGAAGAGAATCCGATCAATCCTTCATTCGATGCGCCTACATTGGAATACATTCTTTCAACTTCGGGCATTTTGCCAATCATCTTTTCAACTTGTTGGGAAATTCTGTTCGTCTGCTCGAGAGTTGTACCGGGTGCCAATTCCAGAGTAACCGCAAATTCGCCGCGGTCTGTTTGGGTCATAAATTCTGCGCCGATAAATCCCGTTGGAATCAATGCGAAAGTTGTAACAAAACCTAATATTGCAAGCAGTGCAACCTTTCCTCTATTCTTAAAAGCCCACTTCAAAACTTCGATGTAATAGCCGGTAAAGTCCTTAAATTTTTGTTCGAACCAAACCGCAAATTTACCAAGCAAGGTTTTTGATGTCAGCCGCTCAAGTTTTGCAAACCGTGAAGCGAGCATCGGAGTAATTGTGAATGATACAAATAGACTCATCAAAGTAGAAATAACAACAACTGCAGCAAATTGACGTAAAATATTACCGACTATTCCTCCAACCAGCGCAAGAGGCAAAAAAACAGCAACGTCAACCATTGTAATTGCAAGCGCAGCAAATCCGATTTCATTTCTTCCGCGCAGCGCTGCAACTTTGCTCTCTTCCCCTTTTTCGAGATGGTGATAAATATTTTCTAACACCACAATAGAATCGTCAACAAGAATTCCCACAACAAGTGAAAGACCGAGCAGCGTCATCAAGTTCAATGTGAATCCGAGCGCCCATATTGCAATAAATGTAGAAATGAGTGATGCAGGAATAGCAACTAATATAATTATAGAATTTCTAATACTGTGCAGAAACATTAACATAACAACTGCAACAAGAAAGACCGCAAGCGCTAAATCTTCCTTGACGGCGTTAGCAGCATCAATAGTAAAGAGAGACCCATCCTGCGCGATTTCAAATTTCAGATTGTTATTTTTGTAAATTCCTTCAATTCTCTGAAGTTCTTTTCTAACAAGCTTTGCTGTCTCAACGGAATTTGCATCAGATTGTTTTTGAAGTATTAGTCCCACGGTATTCCGGAAATTCAGCCGTGTGATGTTGGAGTATTCTTTTATTCCGTCTTCAACTTCTGCAACTGCAGAAAGTTTTATTTCGCCCCCTTTTCTTGATTCGCCGATAGTTAGATTTTTTAGGTCTTCAACCGAAGTTAATTTGCCTGCAATACGAACAATGAACTGACCATCTTGATCTTTTATTTTTCCTGTAGGAAAATCAAGGTTGGCGGTTTTGATCGCTTGTGTTACTTGTAGTATTGATAATCCATAAGCACGTAGTTTTTGAAGGTCGAGATTAACTTTTATTTCGCGCTGCTCGCCGCCAACTAAAGCAACCTGACCAACACCCGGCACACGCGAAAGAAGCGGTTGAATTTTATCTTTAACAAACTGATAAAAACTTTTCGAATCCATATCAGCTGAAACACCCATTCTTAAAACGGGAATTTCATCAAGTGCTATTTTTGAAATTGTTGGAGTTTTCGAACCGGCAGGAAGTTGAAACGCAATCTGCCCCACTTTTCTTTGCGCATCTTGAAGCGAAAAGTCTGTGTTTGCAGATTGCAAAAGTTCAACAATAACAAATGAAATTCCTTCGGAAGAGGAGGAACGCACATCGGAAACTTTATCCATTCCGGAAACTGCATCTTCTATAACTTTTGTTACGCCCGTCTCAACTTCATTAGGGGATGCACCGGGGTAAATTGTTGTTATCGTTATAATCGGCGGAGAAATCTTGGGCAGCAATTCATACTTAAGCTGCTGGAATGCAAATAAACCCAGCACAATCAGCGCCGAAAATATTACAATTATAAGCGATGGTCTTTTTATTGATAATTCTGTGATTGTCATTTTCAAATTCCTTTTTACTTATTGAGTATCTCAACTTTTAAGTTGTCTACCAAATTATTTTGCCCGCTCACAACAATTGTTTCACCTTCCATCAAACCTTGAAGAACTTGAAGATAAATTCCGGATCCGCTGCCTGTAGTTAAGTTGCGTAGTTTTGCAATTCCGTTTTCAACAACAAATACTTGCGGTTCTTTTATACTTCCAACCAAAGCTTCGCGCGGAATAACAATTGTCTCCCTGTCTTTTAGAGAAACGAACTCGACACGCGCAAACATTCCGGCTTTGAGCGGATGTGCGCGTTTGTTTTCAATGCTGATTTCGATTGGATAAGTATGTGCTTCGTCTCCCTTCGAACCGATAGATTCGATTTTTCCATCGAACTTTACGCCGGGATAAACATCAACAGTTACAGAAACTTTATCGCCGGTTTTCAAAATGAATGCGTCTCTTTCAGACACGTTCAATTTTACTTTCAAGCGGGATAGGTCTACAACATTTGCAACAAGCGTTGCTTGCGGCGCGCCTTGAACCATCGAACCGAGATCAACATAACGCGCTGTAACGTAGCCGGAGATAGGCGTTTTGATTTGTGTATCGTTCAATTGTCTTTTGGCAACAATGTACTGAGCTTCAGCCATAGCGGCGTTAAGTTTTGCCTGGTCAAACTGTGCATCGGTTGCAGATTTTTGCTGATGTAATTCCTTGAATCTTTCAAAATCTTTTTTTGCTTTTTCAAAATTTGCCTCGGCGCTTATGAATGCCGCCCTTTTCAATTCATCATCAACCTGAAAAAGAATAGAGCCGGCAGGTTTGTAATCTCCAACCTTTGTGAACACTACGGTAATCTTTCCTGCTGTTTCAGAGATGATGTTCACATCGTTGTTTGCAATAATTGTTCCTACCAAACTCAAAGATTCGTAAAGATTTTTCTTCGATACTTTTTCAACAGTAACATAATAAACATCTTTTATGCCCCCTGCAGTTGCAGCTGCCATTTTTCTTTTGTTTATAAACAGCACTGCAATAATGATTACTATAACTAATATTGCCAGCGTTATAAGTTGCCATTTTTTCATAATCTATTTCTCCAATAATTTAAAATTCTTATTTGCCAATTGATTTATTTAATTTTGCTTTTGCAAGTTCGTAATCAACAATAGAGTTCGTATAATTAATTTTTGCTGTTGAGAGTGCAGTCTCTGCATCAATTACATCCGAGCTTATTGCCAAACCGTTCTTAAATTTTTCAGAAGTTATTCGCATGTTTTCTTCTGCCTGCTTAACAGCAAGTTCAGAAATTTCAATTTTTCTTTTTGATTGATGAACGCTTAGAAAGTTCTGTGTTACTTCCAGCGTAATATTATCTTTAATAATTCCCATTGCGTCAACGCTTTGTGAGAGTTGCGCTTCGGCTTGTTCTGTTTGATGAGTTGTAGTAAGCCAATCCCAAACACTTAAGCTAAAGTTTACACCTGCATCCCAGGTGAGCCGGAATTCATTCTTTGCAGGGACAATTCTTGGATTGGGTTTGCTGTAATAATAATTGCCGAATATGTTTATCTGCGGATACCAGGAAGATTTTGCCAATGTAACGCCAGCTTCGCTTGCTTTGATTCTGTGATCGGCAGATTTTATCTCCGGACGTTTTTGAACTGCGTCGTCAATTAACTTATTTAACTCATCATAGTTGTTTTGGGTTAAGTTTGCCGATGATACAACTTCAATATTTGTGTTGAGCGGAATACCGAGCACACTATTTAATCCAACAGTTGCAAGCTTAACTCCATTCTCTGCATCAATCTGCTTAAACGCCATATCGGAAAGCTGAACTTCAAGTTTTAGCAGATCATTTTTTGTGAGCATTCCCGTCTTCATCAAATTTTTAGCATCCTCTAAATGTGCCTTAACTGTCTGCACATTTTCGTCCATCACCAGTTTTAGCTGTGCTGCTTTGAACAAAGACCAATATGCATTTTTAATGTTGAAGACGAGATCGCTTTTATCTTTGTTATATTCTTCTGTTGTAGCGTTTGTTGTTTGTTCTGCAATTTCTGTGCTGCTGGAAAGTTTAAAGCCGGTAAAGATCGGCTGGAATAAAGAAAGCTGTGAAGAATAATTGTCAAAAAAGACCGGCGCTGCTTCAAACGTTCCAAACGGTGTGTTAATTATAAACGGAGCTACTGTGCTAAGTTTTCTGTATGAAGCCGAAAGTTTTAATGAAGGCAAACGACCCGCGTTAATTTCTTTTTGCTTTGCTTCTGCCGCTTTCACCTTCATTAAGGATGAATGAAGTGTTTTGCTGTTTTGTAAACCAATTTCGATTGCCTGCTCAACAGTAAGAGAAAGTTTTTCCTGCGCATAAATTTTTATGCAGGGCAATATCAAACCGATTAGCAGTAAGATAATCTTGAAATTAGATCTGATCATATAATTGTTTCTCCGTAATTTTCTTTTATTAGAGTTGATGTTTTGTATTTCTTTCTGCCGGCGGGTGTGAAAATCCCTTCGAACAAAATTTTAATTAACTCTTTGAAAACCTGATTGGCAGAAATTGGCAGTTGTGAGAGAACTTCCGGATTCATTATGTTATGAACTGCTGAAACATAAGCCAGCACTATAAGCTCGGGATGAATGTCTTTCCTAAAGACGCCGTTTTTAATTCCCTGTTTCAACAGCCGGGCTAAACTTGAATTGGCTTTTTTACTTCTAAATTCCTGAATCTCATGCCAAAGCTTAGGATGATTTTTCATAAGATCGCTAATCATCGGCCCTTCCATCTTAGTAGCTATCTTTGCAATGAAGTTCATAAATCTTTTGAGCTTCTCAATGAAGTCCATCGTTTTATCGGAAATCAAAGTTTCTATAAATGAATCAACTTCACACTTGACCGAATTAAGAATCTCTTTTAAGACATGT
>JBFLWC010000302.1:0-4750 GCA_040758415.1 Bacteroidota bacterium
CCTTAACAAATGAACAACCGTACTTCAAGTGACGATCCGCCATCCGTCTCCGTCAGTTGACGGAGACGGATTGCGACGAAACAATAAAAAAACCCCTTCCCTTAGGGAAGGGGTAGGGGATGGGCAGTTATTGAATCAAGTTTCCATCGCCATCAATATATTTTACTTCGTAACCAATTTCTTTGATACCGGCTTCAATCTTTGCTTTATCGCCAACAACCACCCAAACTAAATTATTAGGTGCAATAACTCTTTTGGCAGCATTTTGTATATCTGCAGTCGTCATAGATTTAATTTTGCCAGCATAAGTATCGTAATAATTATCCGGCAGGTTATAAGAAACCATATTAACAAGCGAGTTTGCAACAGCGCCGTTTGTTTCCCATCCGCCCGGAAGTGAAAGTGAATTTTGTTCTTTTACTTGATTAACTTCTGCATCGGTTGCAGGCTTCTCCGCAACATATTGAGAAATTTCTTTTATCATCTCCTGCATTGATTCTTTTGTTTTATCTGTTTGAACGACTCCATAAAAAGCATAGGGTCGTTGAGCGCGTGCGTTTGGCATAAAACTACCGGAACCGTACGACCAATGTTTGTCTTCACGCAAATTCATATTGATGCGCGACGTGAACATTCCACCGATAATGTCATTCATTAATTCAATTGCAACATTGTCTTTATCTCCGAATGGCGGAGCCACCTGTGCGCCGAAAATAATTGAAGATAACGAGCCCGGACGATCCATCAAATAAAGAACGGGTTTATCTCTCAAAGCGACTTCTTTAATATTTTTTTGCGGAACTTCTCCCGGTTTCCAACCAGCAAAAAGTTTTTCGAGCTTCGGCATAATCTCATTCAAAGTAATATCGCCAACTATTACAAGAGTTGCACTGTTGGGTTTGAACCACTTTTGATGGAACTTGACCATATCGTCGCGTGTCATCTTTGTAACGGTTTCTTCATATCCGGAACCGCTCATCGGTAAACCGTAAGGATGATCTTTACCATACAAAAATTGTGGAAGAACCCGCATTCCCATTCCGGTTGGTTGGGCTTTTTCCCGTCTGATTTGAACGATTCTTTCTTTTTTCAAACGATCGAGTTCTTTATCCGGAAATGATGGATTTAGAATTACATCTGTAAAAATGCCAAGCGATGCATCAAGATTTGATTTGAGAGCAGAGAGACTAACAAAGCCCATATCAAGATTGGAACCCGTGCCAAGATTTGCACCGAGCATCTGAAGTTCTTCACTTATTTGAAGTGCGTCTTTTGTATTTGTTCCTTCATCAAGCATATCCATTGCCATTCGCGCCGTGCCGGGTAAAGCGAATTGATCGCTGGCAAAACCTGCATCCACCATCAAATTAAAATTTACAACAGGAATAGATTTCCGTTCGGCAAGAATAATTTTCATGCCGTTGGAAAGCTCCGCTTTTTGAAGCGCCGGAAATTTTGCATCCGGCGGTGTTCCAGGTTCAGGAAGTTTTTTACGATCAACATCGCTTGCAGCAGTTGCAAACTGCGGGAATGGATGAATCTCTAAAATATAAACGCCGTCGCTCAGCCATCTGTTACCGGCATCTTTTAAATCTTTTTGAGTTGCACCGGCAATGTATTTGTTGTAAGTCTTGTAATAATCCGGCGAGCCGCCGTAAACCTGGTTTTGCGCAAGAATATCGGACTTGCCGCCGAAGCCGCCAATCCTCTCGCTTCCGCGTATGAACTGAGCAAAAAATTGTGTCTTAACTCTCTGTAATTCTTTTTCGCCCGGTCCGTCTTTCAAAACTTTTGAAAGCTCTTCATCAATTGCTTTTTCTACTTTTGCTAATTCAATGCCCGGTTTAACATCCGCCTCAATGTAGAATTGTCCCCCGATTTCATTTGGGTCAATGTAAGCGGCAACTCTTGTTGCAATTTGCTCATTGTAAACAAGTCGTTTGTAAAAACGGGAAGTTTTTCCACTCGAAAGAACATCGCTTAACAAATCCATGTAAGCAAGATCTTTACTGCCCCATTCGGGAATGTTCCATACTTTTATTAGGCGCGCTTGTGGAACGCGGTCTTGTGCAGTTTGTCTTCTCGAGCCGGTCATCTTTGAAATATAAGTTTGGAATTTTGTAACCGGCGGTCCGGAAGGAATATCTCCAAAATACTTTTCTACTTTTGATTTCACTTCATCTGTGTTCACGTCGCCAGCAACAACAAGCGTAGCATTTGCAGCACCGTAATATGATTTAAACCATTCGTGAACATCGTTGAGTGCCGCTGCATTTAGGTCTTCCATCGAGCCGATAACCGTCCAGGAATAAGGATGCCCTTTAGGATAAGTGTTTACAGTAATAAGTTCATAAGCAAGAGCGTAAGGTTCGTTTTCACCCTGGCGTTTTTCATTTTGAACTACGCCGCGCTGCTCGTCAAGTCGTGCTTGATTTATTGCGCCAAGCAGATGCCCCATACGATCGGATTCCATCCAGAGTGTAAGATCAAGTGCCGACTTTGGAACGTTTTGAAAATAATTTGTGCGGTCGTTATTAGTTGTACCGTTCAAATCTGTTGCGCCAATTTTTTCCATAACTTTGAAGTAATCATCGTTGAAATTTTCACTTCCGTTGAACATCAAGTGTTCGAATAAATGAGCAAAACCTGTTTTGCCTTGCTTTTCATTTTTTGAACCTACATGATACCAAACGTTCACGGCAACAATTGGTGCTTTGTGATCTTCATGCACAATAAGTGTAAGACCATTTTTTAAGACAAATTTTTGATAAGGAATATCAATATTTTCCCATTTCTGCGCATTTGAAATTCCGATAAAAAGGGAAAACATTATTATTGCTGTTAGAAATAATTTTAGTTTCATACCGCCTCTCATATAGTGATTGAAAAATTCTATTAATTATTGATGCTTCATTAAGACGAATCTAGGTGATGTTCTGTTGCTAAAATTATGAAAGTTTTTTTGAAAAGTATTGGAAAAATTTTTCATAAAATTTTGGAAGAAAATGCAAGAGCTGTTAATTTTTCTCTTCTCTTTTTACAGTAGGAATAAAATCTTTTGGTCTGCCTATTTTTTGTAAGCCGAGAATTTCGCGTGCGCGGTCGAGTGCGTCATCAATATTTCCGTAAATGTTTTCTTCTCCAAAAATATCCAGCAACCCCGCTTGAGTAAATGCAAACAACGGCTGAGCATGTACGCCGGATAAAATAACTTTCGTCCCAAGTTTTTGAGATTCGTGATAAAACTCTTTTAGCGTCTGCAGACCTGTAGCGTCAATAGCAGGAACGTTACGCATTCTTATGATTCTAATTTTTGGCGGGTCTTCAACCACTCTCATCGCATCCTTAAATGTAGAAACGGCACCAAAGAAAAACGGTCCGTTGATTTCAAATACTTCAACACCATCGGGAATTGCACGCTTGCTTATCGAATTCGGGTCGGGCAATTCGTCTTCTTCGTCTTTAAGTTCGCGTGTTATAACACCAACGTTTGTAACCAAAGCCATTCTTCTCATAAAAAGAAACACCGCTAGAATCATTCCAATTTCTATTGCGATTGTTAAATCAAAAAAAACCGTCAAGAAAAATGTTGTTAGAAGAACAATAACATCGCTGCGGGGACTTTTTAACAAACTTTTAAAAGAACGCCACTCGCTCATGTTATAAGCAACAATTAGAAGAATTGCCGCAAGGGTTCCCATCGGAATCAAATTTGCCCATTTACCAAAGAAGAGCATTATAAAAAGTAAAACGACAGCGTGAGTGATTCCTGCAAGAGGCGTGCGCCCACCGTTTTTAATATTTGTAGCAGTCCGCGCAATTGCGCCTGTAACGGGAATTCCGCCGAAGAGGGGAGATAAAATATTTGCCGTTCCTTGTGCAATAAGCTCCATATTTGAACGATGCCTCCCGCCAATCATACCGTCTGAAACAACTGCAGACAAAAGCGATTCTATTGCGGCAAGAATTGCAATTGTAGTTGCCGGCTGAATCAATCCACGTATTATTGCAAAATCGAAATGTGGAAGCGATGGTGCTGGAAGAGTTGACGGAATATTTCCAAAGCGGCTTCCAATCGTTTCAACATTCAAGTTGAAAAAGTGAACAAGAAATGTTGTAAGAATAATTGCGATGATGGAACCCGGGATTTTGCGTGAGACCTTCGGCCAAAAAATCATAACAAACAGCGCTACAAGAGAGATGAGAAGAGTTATATAATTTGTTGATGAGAAATTCATGGAATACAAAATCCATTTCTCACTAAAATCTGCCGGAATTGTTTTTATAGCGAGTCCAAAAAAATCTTTTATTTGCGAAGAAAAAATTACAACTGCAATTCCGCTGGTAAATCCAACAACAACAGGGTATGGAATAAATTTAATGATCGAACCGAAGCGCGCAAGACCCATCACAATCAAAATCAACCCCGCCATCAAAGTAGCAATTATCAATCCGTTCAAACCGTATTGCTGAATGATGGAGTAAACAATAACTATAAATGCGCCCGTAGGCCCGCCAATTTGCACACGGCTTCCGCCCAGAAATGAAACTATAAATCCGCCAATGACCGCGGTAATCAATCCGCGTTCGGGCGAAACGCCGGATGCAATTCCAAATGCTATTGCAAGTGGAAGCGCAACAATTCCAACAATAATTCCTGCTGTAATATCCTTTAATATTTGCTGGCGGGTAATATCTTTTATTACTGTAAAAAATTTTGGTTTGAGCATGATTAAGATCCATTAAAAGT
>JBFLWC010000303.1:0-4580 GCA_040758415.1 Bacteroidota bacterium
AAATATTTTAAGAGCTTCAGAGATAATATAATCGGAATAGATCAGGTATTTAATTCCCCGTACGGATACAAAAAAATTATTTACGCAGATTGGGTTGCAAGCGGGCGGCTTTATGCACCTATCGAAAAAATACTTCTTGAAGAATTTTATCCGTTTGTCGGCAATACACATTCCGAATCTTCGGTTACCGGAACAACGATGACAAAAGCTTATTCTGAATCAAAACAAATAATAAAACAACACGTTAATGCCGGCAAAGAGGATGTTATAATTTTTGCCGGATATGGGATGACAGCAGCGGTGAATAAGTTTCAGAGATTACTTGGTTTTCGTGTTTGTGAACAGCTTCAGAAATATACAAGCATTCCCAAAGAAGAAAGACCGGTTGTTTTTCTAACACATATGGAACACCATTCAAATCAAACTTCGTGGTTAGAAACGATTTGTGATGTTGTTATAATAGAACCCGATGAAAAAGGATTAGTAAACCTTGATCACTTTGAACATCTGCTTAAACTTTACAACCAAAGAAAAATTAAAATCGGCTCGTTTACTGCATCATCAAACGTAACGGGAATTCAACCGGCTTATCACGAGATGGCAAAAATGATTCACGAACAGGGCGGAATTTGTTTTATAGATTTTGCAGCAGCAGCGCCCTATGTTGAAATCAATATGCACCCGGAAGACCCGTTAGAAAAACTTGATGCAATTTTTTTCTCGCCACACAAATTTCTTGGTGGACCCGGAACATCCGGTGTGTTAATCTTCGATTCAAAACTTTATGACCGTAGAGTTCCGGACCATCCGGGCGGTGGAACAGTTGATTGGACAAATCCCTGGGGACAGCATAAATATCTGAATGACATCGAGGCACGTGAGGACGGTGGAACTCCTGGATTTCTTCAAGCAATTAAAATTGCGCTCACAATTAAGTTAAAAGAACAAATGAGCTCAAAAAAAATTTTAGAACGGGAAGATGAATTGCTTAAGCAGGCTTTTGAAAGATTAGACAGAATTCCTTCTCTCCATATTCTTGCGCAGGAAACAAGAGAACGGCTCGGTATAATTTCTTTTTACATCGAGGATATTCATTACAACCTTATGGTAAAACTGCTCAACGATCGTTTTGGAATTCAGGTTCGTGGTGGATGTTCTTGCGCAGGAACTTACGGGCATTATCTTCTTCACGTTGACCCTACACGCTCTAAGCGAATCACAGATAAAATTAATCAAGGCGATCTATCAGAAAAACCCGGTTGGGTTCGTCTTTCTCTTCATCCAACTATGACGGATACAGAACTTGATTTTATTTTAAGTGCTATTGAGGAAGTTATTAAAAACGCGAGTGTGTGGTCAAACGATTATATCTATTCGCCGAAGACAAACGAATACGCGCACAATTCTTTCGACGAAAAAAAATGGAATCATATTAAAGAGTGGTTTGAAAAAGTGGATGATATAGAAAATCATAAACAAGTTAGAGGGTTTATTCGTACATAAAATTAACCCGGGGCTGTCTAAAAAGTAATTATTTTTTTAAAATCGAACACGGATGACACAGATTATAACTGATTTTCACGGATTTTAAGATTGAAAAATTACTTTTTAGACAACCTCGGGTAAAAACAATAGACCATAGAAGAAGACAGATTGAACTGATCCCGATAAAAGATTTATCCGCATTGCGGGACTGCTTTTGTAACTGCTTGAGGAAGCGGTTCAACCTCTTCGGCAAGCATTTTATTGATTGCTGCAGCGGCGCGTCTTCCTTCGCCCATTGCTAAAATTACTGTCGCGGCTCCAAGAACAATATCACCACCGGCAAAAATTTTATCAACAGAAGTTTTTTGTGTTTCATCAACAATAATATTTCCCCATTTATTTACACTGATCTGCGGCGTTGTTTGACTGATTAGCGGATTGCTTCCGTTTCCGATCGCAACAATTACAGTGTCAACCTCAAGAGTAAATTCGCTTTTTTGAATTGCAATAGGTCGTCGTCTTCCCGAATCGTCCGGTTCGCCGAGTTCGTAACGTAAACATTCCATCGCTTTAACCCGACCTTTTTCATCACCAATAATTTTTTTTGCGTTTTGCAGGAAGTAAAATCTAATTCCTTCTTCTTTTGCGTGTGCCACTTCTTCTTTTCGTGCGGGCATTTCAACTTCGGTTCTGCGGTAAACAACGTAAACATTTTCTGCACCGAGTCGTTTTGCCATTCTTGCAGAATCCATTGCAACATTCCCGCCGCCAAGTACAGCAACATTTCTTGAAGGGTAAATTGGTGTATCAGCTTTTCCTTTTTCAAATGCACGCATTAAGTTTGCTCGTGTTAGATATTCATTGGCAGAAAAAACTCCAACTAAATTTTCTCCTTCTATTCCCATAAACATCGGTAGTCCTGCGCCTGTGCCGACAAATATTGCATCATATCCATCCTTATCAATTAAGTCCGTAAGTTTTCTTGTTCGTCCAACAACAAAATTTGTTTTGAATTCAACTCCCATTGCTTTTAGCACTTCAATTTCTTTATCTATTATATCATTGGGCAATCTGAATTCGGGGATTCCATAACGAAGAACGCCACCGAGTTTATGAAATGCCTCGAAAATTGTTACGTGATGACCTTCGCGTCTGCAATCTGCAGCAACAACTAACCCTGCCGGACCGCTTCCAACAACTGCAACTTTTTTTTCGGTCTCCGGTTTGATTTCCGGTATTGCAACTTTTCCTGTAGCGCGTTCCCAATCTGCAACAAATCTTTCAAGCCGTCCGATCGCAACAGATTTATCAACGTCCTTTAACGCTTTGCCAACAGCACAGTTTGCCTGGCACTGAGTTTCTTGCGGACAAACTCTTCCGCAGATGGCAGGAAGCAAACTTGCTTCTTTAATTACATCGGCTGCAGTTTGATATTCTCCGTGTGCAATATGATTTATGAATCGCGGGATGTCAATTTTTACAGGGCAATCATCTACGCAGGTTTTCTTAACGCATTGAAGACAGCGCATCGCTTCGATACGCGCTTGTTCTAAAGTATAGCCGAGTGCAACTTCATCCAAATTATGGGAACGTATTTCCGGTTCCTGCGCAGGCATTTCTTGAGCAGGAATTTTTATCCGCTCTTTTGGTTTAATATCATCAAGCCGATTCAGGTAATCAGCGACAAGTTTTTTAGCATCATTCGATAATTGTTCCGGAGAAATATAATTCATCTAAGCGCCTCCTTGTACTTAATTTCTTGTTCAAGAAAACAACTGTGCGCCTGAAGTTCAATTTCTTTGTATGAATTTAATCTCGCCATCATGTTATCGAAATCAACTTTGTGCCCGTCGAATTCAGGTCCATCAACGCAAACGAACTTTACTTCCTTGCCCACATTTACGCGGCAGCCGCCGCACATTCCGGTTCCATCTACCATAATTGTGTTGAGCGAAACTTGTGTGAATACTTCATACGGTCTTGTAGTTTCGGAACAGAACTTCATCATAATTGGAGGACCGATTGCAATTACCATATCCGGTTTGGAGTTGCGCTGGCAAATTTCTTTTAGCGGTTCTGTTACAAGAGCTTTTCTTCCATAGCTTCCATCGTCTGTGCAAACAATAAATTCGTCCGCAATATTTTTCATTTCATCTTCAAGAATGATTAAATCTTTTGTGCGTGCGCCAATTATTGTGATGACGTGATTACCTGCTTTTTTTAATGCTTGTGCAATAGGATAAAGAGGTGCAACGCCAATCCCTCCTCCAACACAAACAACCGTCCCGAATTTTTCAATGTGTGTTGGTCTGCCAAGCGGTCCTACAAGTGTTGGAATTTCTTCACCCGCTTCCATCATAGAAAGCTGCAAAGTTGTTTTGCCTACAACTTGATAAATAATTGTTATCGTTCCTTCTTCCTGGTTGGCGTCTGCAATTGTAAGGGGAATTCTTTCACCGTAATCCTCATCAATCTGAAGAATAATAAATTGACCCGCCTCCCTTTCTTCTGAAATCAATGGCGCATCAAGACGCATCATATAAACATCGTTAGAGAGTTGTTTCTTGAAAAGTATTTTACTCATTTAGTTGCCTTATTAATTTATTGCCTGTAAAAATATGTAATTCAATTCTATGTAGAAAATATTTTTCCCCGTGAACAGATTCGATTCATAGTTTGATTCTTTTATGCAGCAGTTTACTCTCAGAATGAAATAAATAGTAAAAAAATCTTGGCTCACGTTATCATTATTATTAAATTTGATTTACTATAATTATCGAACAGGAGAAAACCGTGATAATAGCAGTTCCCAAAGAGATATTCTTAGGAGAAAACAGAGTAGCGTTAGTTCCGGATACTGCATCAAAATTGATTAAGAGAGGATTTGAAATAATTGTAGAGAAAGGAGCCGGTGTTAATGCAGGATTTACAGATGAAAAATATGAACAAGCCGGGGCAAAATTAATTTCGGATCTGTATCAATTATATTCTTTGGCGGATATTGTTTTGAAAGTACAAAGACCAGCCGGGCATCCCGATCTAAAAAAGAATGAATTTGATTTGATGAAAAAAGGAACGCTATTGATAACATTTTT
>JBFLWC010000304.1:0-3792 GCA_040758415.1 Bacteroidota bacterium
AGAAAACCAATGGAACGGCAAGCAGCGCCTGAGAGACCGGATCTGTACCCGGCGTTAAAAATGCAGCGAGAATCATAATTGCTACAATTGCATGACGGCGAAATTTTCTCATCAACTTTGGCGATAGTATTCCAATCCTCGAAAGAAAAAAAGAAAGCATCGGCAATTCAAAAACTAAACCGGCACCAAGTATAATGCTGAGTATAATCGAAAGATATTCGTCTATAGAGAAATTATTTTCTATTGACGAGGAACCAAATTGCACTGCAAATTTTAGAGTGAGTGGAAGCATAGCATAGTAAGCAAAGACTACACCGCACAAAAAACAAAACGATGTAAAAAGCACTATCCACTTTACATATTTTTTTTCGGTTGAGCGCAGCGCTGGCGAAATGAATTTCCAGATTTGATATGCAACATTCGGAAAACTAAAAATTAATCCAAGAATTATTGCAACCTGGAAGTAAAGAAATAATTGTCCGAACGGTCTGAGGTTTTGCAGTTTGAAGTTTGCTCTTTTTGCCGGAAGCAGCAAAATGCTATCAACAAAGAAATCTATAAATATCCATGCTATAATTGTTCCTATAACAATTCCGATGAGAGAATAGATTATTCTCCATCTTAATTCTTCGAGGTGCTCAAGAAAAGTCATTTCGACTTCTCCGCGATGATTCTCCTCTTCAAATATTTTTTCTTCCGGTTCAGCCATGAGAGAAGCGAGACGCTAGATGCTAGACGCTAAAAGTAAAACGTGAATTCGTACTTCGTATTTCGTACTTCTGATTTCTCTATGTTAATTCGGGATACAACGGAAACTTCGCACATAGTTCGGCGACTTCCAATTTGATACCGGCAAGCATCTCTTCGTTTTCAAGATTTTTAATAGCCCGGTCTATGAATGAAGCGATCATTTTCATTTCGTTTTCTTTCATACCTCGCGTTGTAACAGCCGGAGTTCCGATACGAATTCCGCTTGTTACAAAAGGACTTTTGGTATCGAACGGGATCATATTTTTATTCACTGTAATGCCTGAAGCTCCTAAGGCATTCTCAACTTTTTTTCCGCTAAGTTCTTGGTTTGTCAAATCAACAAGCATTAAATGATTATCCGTTCCGCCGGAAACAATATCGTAACCAAGACTCATTAATTCTTTGGCAAAAGTTTTTGCATTAATAATAACCTGGCGTGCATAATCGCCAAAAGAATCCTGGAGTGCTTCGCCAAATGCAACTGCCTTTGCCATAATAATGTGCATCAAAGGTCCGCCTTGAATTCCGGGCATAACCATGCTATCAAGAATTTCCGACATCAACTTCAGGCGGTCTCCTTTCAAAGTTTTGATGCCGAAAGGATTCTCTTTGTCTTTACCAATTAAAATAATTCCTCCGCGCGGACCGCGCAAAGTTTTATGTGTTGTTGAAGTTACAACATCGCAATATGGAAGAGGATTGTTCAACAAACCTTTGGCAATCAAACCGGCAGGGTGTGCCATATCGCACATAAGAAGCGCACCAACTTTATCTGCAATAGCTCTGAATTTTACGTAATCCCAATCGCGCGAATATGCGCTTGCACCTGTAACAATCAATTTTGGTTTTTCTTTCTTTGCAAGGTCTTCAATAAGATTATAATCCAGAAGTTTTGTTTCTTTGTTCAAAGAGTATCCTACAGCGCGGTAAATTTGTCCCGAAAAATTTACCAGCGAACCGTGAGTAAGATGTCCGCCGTGGTCGAGACTTAAACCAAGAATTGTATCGCCAGGTTTTAAGAGCGACATATAAACAGCCATATTTGCCTGCGAACCGCTGTGCGGTTGAACATTGACGTATTCAGCTTCAAATAATTTTTTAAGACGATTGCGCGCAAGGTCTTCAGCCATATCAACAAACTCGCACCCTCCATAGTAACGCCTGGCGGGATAACCTTCAGCATATTTGTTTGTTAAAACTGAACCTGCTGCATTTAACACAGCTGTTGAAACAAAATTTTCAGAAGCGATTAATTCAAGATGTGTTTCCTGCCGTTTCATTTCAAGCTGTGCAACGGCAAAAACTTCTTGATCTTTTTGTAAAAAATTTAACATGGTTGTATCTGAGTTCCTGAGTGCCTGAGAATTAATAGCATTTATCTTACCATCCCGCCACAAAGACGGCGGGCAAGCTTTCCTTCCGTCAGCTGACGGATTGAGCGAAGCGATTCATTTCATCTTTCCTGACGGATAAACCAAATTTCTCCGATGCTTAAAGAGACGCTGAATTTAAAAATATTATCAAGCAGCAGGTTTTTATCTGTCGTTCCTCTTCTGCCGTATTGAAACGCAAGATCAATAGCATTATCAAAACTTAAGGGAAGTGAAAGCCCGGCATAAATTGAAAATTGACTTAGACCTGTATTGTTAATTTTATATTGCAATTGTTCATAGCTAAGCCCGCCCCTTAACATTATGTGATCCCAAAACGAATCCGACCGTGTCCCAACGTCGCGATATTCAAAGCCCAGACTTGCTTTATAAAAATTTTGCAAGTTAGTTGATTTGACCCCGCTTACAGTAAACCCGCTAAAAGGCTGGAAAAGATAATCAGTAATAAAAGTGTAATTCTCAAATAGTCGGAAGGATGTTCCAATACCAAACTTAAGAGGAAGATTCGTTTTTACTGACCCGGTTGAAGTAGTAATTGTTCCAATTGTTGTTAAAGAGTTATTTACAGAGTCTGAGCCAAGAGGGACACCGGAAGAAAAGACAAATCCAATTTTTAAATCTTTTATGGAGTTAGTTCCAATATGTTTTGAAAGATCACCCGAAATAATACCGGCAGTAAAACCCATGCCGTTGTAACTGGTTTCTTCTCTGAATGACACATCACGAAGATTAGACCCCTGCACAAATTCAACTTTTGTAGTATTCTCTATTCTTCCATAATAATAATCGTATGTGAGACCAAGAGAAAAATCAAAAGGAAGACGATAAGAAGCACCTATAAAAAATTTGGATAGTCCGCCTTGTCCCGTATAACTAAGTTTAAGTTCATCAACAAGCGGCTCTTTAAGTGGCTGAGAAATTTCATAACCGACATTTGAGACCGGCACTAATCCCGTAGCTATAGAAATTCCGAGTTCGCGATCAATCGGAAAACCGAACATCATTCCGTTGAAAGAGACGTTTGTTTGATATACCGAAGAGGAAGAGTTTTGAGATTGATTTCCGGAATAAAGCGCTCCGGTTTCAAAGCGTGTTAAGCGCATTTCGTTCCATCCGGCAGGGTTGAGGTAGCTCAGGTAATCTTTGTCGCTTAGTGCAATGCCCAATTCACCCATCGCAAGTCTTCGTGCAGAGAATGACAGACGCAAATCGCCAATGCCGAACCTGGTATAAACAGAACCGCCTCCGGCAAAAATTTCTGTCGTAATAATAATTGAAAGCAGTAAAAATTTTATTGGCTTCATTTGGTTATAGTTTTTTCATGTAAACAATTTTCAATTTAGGACGCACAGTTTTATCTGCGCTTCTACTTCCGTAAAATGCAATTCGTGCAGCCGAGATATCTTCGTCAAGCAGTGTAAGAAGAGCGCCGTGGTTAGGAAATTGCGGTTCTCCTTTCAGCCATCTCTGAACCATCCATGTTATGTCACCTGTAAAAATGTTTCCTTTTCTTTGAAGAATACTTGTAAAATTATCGCTCGTTACTTTGCGCGTTGTACTGTCTGCTAACATTTGAATCATTAGAGAATCAGATTTAGGTAAGCCGTCTGTAGTTTTAAGCGTGTCAATAGTAAGTTCAAGTGTTGTCTTG
>JBFLWC010000305.1:0-4251 GCA_040758415.1 Bacteroidota bacterium
CAACTCTTCACTTCACACTCGAAGAATTAATTTTATTTTTCATTATAGTTCAGACCACAGCAATTCTCGGTTCACTTGCCTTTGGGTTCATCGCAGATTCTTTCGGCCAAAAAAAAGCGCTGGTTCTTTCATTGGTTATTTGGATATTCACAATTCTTTTGGCGTTTGCCACAAGTGATCCCCAGAACATTATTGTAAGGTTTGCTGGAAAATTGCTCAACTTAAATGCCGAGATGGTTTCAAGAAAAAGTTTTTATTTAGTTGGGTTGTTAGCCGGAAGCGTAATGGGTGCCACGCAGTCAACCAGTAGAAGTTTGATGTCGCGTCTCACTCCATTTGATCGCAAAACGGAATTTTTCGGGTTCTATTCTTTTTTTGGAAAAAGTTCCGCAATTATAGGTCCATTGGTTTTTGGTTATGTAAGTTTTATAACAGGCGAACAGCGATTTGCAATTCTAACAATTTGTATCTTCTTCCTAACCGGGTTAGGAGTGCTTAGTTTTGTCAAAGATGAGTTTAGGCATAATGGTCAATAGTCATTGGTCAATGACCATCGACTATTGACAAATGACTATTTATAACTCAACTTCAACGCCAAAAATATTCCAGCAGCAGAAATCACAATCCATATAGTTCCTATCAACATAACGGGGATGTTTATTAAATTAGAAAGAATAGTGGCATCAGAAACAGAATTTGATTTAAAGAAAATATCTTCCTTAATATCGAACAATACGTACACACAACTAATAAGACCAAAGGCACGCATAAGAATAGACACAATTGCGATGCGAAGATAAAATGCAGCAGCAATTAATAAGACAAATAAGATAAATGCCAGGAGAATAAAAGAGCTTTCTGTTGCGATGCTCATTGTTGTAATCAGTAGTATAACTGCAGTAGAAACGATAATCCGCTTCCCAATTTTTTTATTGTTTGGAGATAGGAAGAATAGCAGACCTAAAAACAGACTACCTAAATAGCCGGCAGATGCTATGAGGATATTATTTCCGCCTTCAATTTCACACTTACCGCTTAAATCAAACGAGATGTTTATTGCGGTTACCTTTCCACCGCTTAAAATAGCTGCTAGTGCATGTCCCAATTCATGAAGCATCACAACAAATAGTTTGATCGGGTAAACGAAGTTTGTGTTCCACAAAAAGAAGCTGATAATGAGAAGCGAGAAAAGTATTATCAGTTCTGTTATTTGATTTTTCTTATTTATTTTTTTCTTCATCTTCTCTGTAAAAAATGTATTGATAAAATAAAAAAATCTTGACTAAGTGTTTCCGTAGCTATAATTTTGTCTGTGTGCGGGCGTAACTCAGTTGGTAGAGTGCCAGCTTCCCAAGCTTGATGTCGCGGGTTCGATTCCCGTCGCCCGCTCAAAAATTTAGAGCATTAGATTTTCTTGCGGGTTCTGCCGAAGGCATTCCTACGGAAGATTCCCGTCGCCCGCTCAAAATTATTTTTGATCGTCTTGAAACTTTTAGCGGAATATTCTATACTTGCAGCGCAAATTTTGAAATGCAATTACAGAGAGGGCTTAGCTCATCCCGATAATCGGGACAGGTTTGGGAGAGCGCCCCGATGAAATCGGGGAGGGTCGTAGGTTCATAAAAATAGTTTGATAGTAATCAGGGGGCTTAGCTCAGTTGGTTCAGAGCATCTGCCTTACAAGCAGAGGGTCGGTGGTTCGAACCCATCAGCCCCCACAAAACAAAAATCCTTATAAGAAAATAACTTATGAGGATTTTTTGTTTAGAGTCAATGAACTGATTTTGATAAGTTTAACACTTTGTTTAACACCTTTTTTACTCAAATTCGTTTTTTCCTTCGAGAAATTGATCTATTGAAAAGTCGTCCAATTCATCGCGAACTTTTCTAAGATTCAATTTCGCATAATGTTTTTCTGTAATTTTTATGTCAACATGATCGAGTAATTTTTTTACGGCATAAATATCCATGCCTAAATCATTGACCATGAAGCTGGCGGTAGTTGAGCGAATTTGTTTGAGTGTATAATGACCGCTGATTTGCTTGCCTAATTTCAAAGTTCTAATTGCACGTTCCCAAAAGCTGAGCGGGTAGGTGTAATTGAGTTCGTTCAGCTTGAATTGATGGAATAATCTTCCTTCAACATTCTTTTTGAACTTCATTTCGTCGAGTAAAATTTTCAACTCGGAATAAATTGGGAAAAAATAGAACGGCTTTTTCTTCCTCTTGCCTGTCTTCACATTCTGAATTTTTATTATGCGTCTTTTGAGATCAATATCTTCCCATAGTTGCACCATCGCTGAACTTGGACGGCAGCCGGTGAGTATCATAAAATAAATCAATTGGTAATGGTGTGGATAATAGTTATCGTTTTTCAACTGTTGTAGGATCACCCACATTTCATCAAGTGGGATAGGGTCGGGTTCGGCTTCTTCGCTTTCAACGGGTTCGATGATGTTTTTTGATGCGTAGTTTTTTCGCAAAAAAAATTCCAGAGACTTCTGAGTGAACGTGTGTAGATAGATTTTGAATTGACAGACATTTTCTTAAATGTTGCTTCCTTCTTCCCATCTTGATGGATGATCGTTTTACCCGGTACTCTTATTTTGTCGAGATAATGTAGCAGGGCAACATAATCTTTTTCGCCGGAGTATTTGTATATCTTTTTATCGCCACAGGCTGCAATCATGTGTTTGACAGCAATATCGTAGTTGATAATAGTTTTTTTCTTTATCTCTTTTTTAGAACCGGGGACAGTGCGAATTTCTTTGAATTCTGCGTAGCCTTCCGAAAGCAATTTATCGAACTGAAATTTAACGCCAGAACTAAGTTCGATATTTCTTTGTGCCAATCCTGACCGGAATGAATTTATAAGGTTGCGCAGCTTAGATGTGCCGATAAGTTTTTTGCCTTCAGCATGGCGCTTCTTATCGGCTTCGGTTACTTCTATTTTTGTGTTTATAGATTTGCGCTTGCGAGAAGTATTTTGTTCATGCTTATCATAATAGCGAAGCCAATAAAATGGTGAACGTTTGATTAGATAGACGCCTTTCATTTTGACTTTTTTCTGTTTTGTCTTAGATATGATTTTACCATTTCGTGAACTTCTAAGTGAATGTTTTTCATCCCAGCAATAAACTTAGATGATCCAAAGAAATTGTAGATTCCCATTTTTTGATATTCATCGGGGAAAGAGTAATTGTAGAATACATGGACGTCTTCCAAAGGTAAATCTTGAATCGAATATTTTTCATAAAAATTAAAGTGGCTCACACTAAAATTTTTGTTAAGATAATTTTCGAGTTGGTCTAAATAAATTGATGGTTGTGAGTTCAAATATCTTCTATTCAGATATGGGATTTGACTAATTACTTCAAAAATATCTTTTGGGAAAAGAGGCTTTTTAGAATTATATCTTAACAATAAGCCTAGGTTATCAATAGGATATTTTGCTTTCTCTGTTAATAATAATTTTATAACTTCTTCATTAGGTTTATTAAGCCACGAATAAAATATTGCCATAAAACAAATATTTCTATGTAGATCATGATGGTTTAATAATAACAGCAATTCTTTTACCGCTTCAACTTGGTTATCACCAAACAATTGTCTTTCTAAACCATAGTAGTAAATAAAAACATATCCTTTGGGAATTGGTTGTGTAATGTCAGTTAACCAATTAAGATAAACCCATTTTTGAGCGGGACTTAGTTTAGCATAACATGGATAATAATCCGGGAGAGGAATAGACTTTGCGTCGCGAGGTTTATAAATAGGCAACTGAATGTATATGAGGCTCGGTTCTGATGGTTCATATTTACCGGTTAATATTTTTATCCCTATTCGCTTTTTAAGGTTTGCGAGTATTTCATTATAAACCAATCCTTCTTTTTCACATTTCTCATATTTTTCTTTTAACAGGTTTTCTGAGTAAGGTTCGTCGTCAATAGTAGGAACAATTGCCAACGTCAAACCAATTCTATATCCATCGTTTTGGGGCGGTTCATCTGAAAAATAAAGTAACTTTAATCTTTCTTCAGGTATTAAGATTTCGTTATCGTTAAGGAAAGATTTGTGTTTAACAATTAATTGCTCAGTCAAGATAGTTCTTTTAATTTATTTGTTCTCTAAGGTATATCCCTTTCATGCTAATAAGCCATTATAGTGGATGCTCTACACCCTAATCTAAAAGGTGGGAATAATATTTTTGTTTGTGATGATTCGTTAAAAAATAAAAGTGGTCGATATTCC
>JBFLWC010000306.1:0-3882 GCA_040758415.1 Bacteroidota bacterium
TACAGGGCAGTTCACTGTAAATTATGCAGATAGTTTAATAAAATTTTCCTGGTCCGCTTCAGATTTTGGTTTTGCTTCTTCAACTACTTATAGTTTACAATTATCACCTAAAAGTGATTTTTCAAGCAATGTAGCTACACTCTTGACTACACAGAAGCTAAATGGAAGTGTAAAAGTAGGTGACATAAACACCTTAATATTATCATGGAATTATCCCATTGGAACAGCTGTTACAGTTTACTACAGAATCGCAGCATCAGTTAGCTCTAATGTTGCAACTGTTTATAGTGATACTAAATCAAAAAGCTTTACTCCCTACGATGCTGTGATAAACTATCCAATGATATATGTACCGGGTGCTTATCAAGGATGGTCTCCAGGCGCGGATAATGGAAGGCTTTATTCATACGGATTTAATTCTTTATACCAGGGTATTATTCGTGTAAAGGACGGAACTAATCCCACAACAGAGTTCAAAATAACTGTCAATCCGAACTGGGGCGGTCCGAACTACGGTGGTACTCTTACACAGTCAGGCAATACCTATACTGGCGTTCTTGATCCGAACGGCGGCAACTTCTTAGTGAAAAGCGCAGTTTATTCGTTTAGTGTAGATGTAAACGCTAAGACGATTTCGATGACCAAAACTGATGACTGGGGAATTATTGGTTCTGCAACAGCAGGTGGCTGGGATTCTGATACCGATATGTTCTATAACGGTCAGCGCAAAATGTGGGAAATCACAGCTAATTTTAAAGCCGGTGAATTTAAGTTCAGAGCAAATGACGACTGGTCAGTTAATTATGGAGATACGGGCGCTGATGGCACGCTCAATGCTGGCGGAGATAATATTAAATTAACAGCTGATGGTAACTACACTATTCGGTTTGATCCGGTAAAGCTAACGTATACGGTCAAGAAGAACTAAATGATGTTTTATCAAAAAAGGCTGCCTTAAAAGGGCAGCTTTTTTTGTTTTAAATAAAGATAACCGCCGGATAAATGTCGAAAGGAATCCCGATAGTCCCGATAAAAAGCATCGGGATGCAAAATGCGCAAAAGCGTCGGGACTACGGCGGGACGTGCCTGCCCCGTTGATTTTAATCGGGGTTGTCTCGATACGGCTAATGCCTCTCGGGATATCAGCTCGTTCCGAAAACGAACACTCAAATCTGCGTTCTCCCGTAAAAAGCACGGAACAAGTCTGCGACTTCCTCGTGCACTCTGCGTGAACTTCTTTTCACGCGGAGACCGCAGAGTTTTACGCAGAGATAATCTTTTGTCACAAAATACCGCTCCGAAATTGCTTGACCTTTAACCTGATAACTTGCAACTTGGAAGTTGATAGACTTCCGTCAGAAACCGCCGGATAAATGTCGAAAGGTTAATTCGCAACCTGTTGGAAAAAATGACGAAGCACTAAACTTAATTACATTCTTAATGTAACTTCGAGGGATGTATACAAGCAACTAACTGAGTATTACACAATTTTAATTAGAGCTTCCGCCAAGTCGTGTTATTTCGTCTCTTAACTTTGCTGCTCGTTCGTAATCTTCCTTTTCAATTGCTTCTCTAAGCTGATCCTGGAGGTGTGCTAATTTTGTTTCGGAAATGTTCTTCTTCGGAATTTTACTATCGGCTTCCTGGCTGTTGGCTGTGTTATTAAATTCTTCTTCAACGTCTTCGCTCGTAGGAACAAACGCAGCTATTTTCATTACTTCTTCTGCAACAAATAATGGTGCGCCGCTTCTCACTGCAAGAGCAATTGCATCGCTGGGACGCGAATCAATTTCGTTTGTGAGTGAAGAAATTTCGAGTTTGATCTTTGCATAAAAAGTATTCTCTTTTAACTCATCAATAATTATTTCATTAATAGTAGCCCCGAGGTTATCAATCACATGTTTTAAAAGATCATGGGTTAACGGGCGCGGAGGTTTTATTCCTTCCATCTCAAGTGCAATTGATTGCGCCTCGAATTGACCGATGATGATTGGAAGGCGGCGGATGCCGTAAACTTCTTTGAGCAATAACGCATACGCGCCGCCCGCCGATGGGCTAGCTGATAAACCGAGTATTTCAACCTGAACTTTATCCACGCAACCTTCTATGATTTTATTTTTTTAATCTCTTCGATAAGTGCCGGAACAATTTCAAAAAGATCGCCGGCAATTCCGTAATCAGCAACCTGAAAAATTGGTGCATCTTTGTCTTTGTTTATTGCAACAATATATTTTGAAGAACGCATACCGGCTAAGTGTTGAATTGCGCCGGAAATTCCGAGTGCAATATACAAAGTAGGGGATACAGTTTTTCCGGTTTGACCGACCTGTTCTGCGTGAGGGCGCCAGCCGGCATCAACAGCCGCGCGCGAGGCACCTGATGCAGCTCCAAGTACTTCTGCAAGTTCTTCAACAAGATGAAAATTTTCCGGACCTTTCAATCCCCGTCCTCCGGATACAATTATGTCTGCTTCTGCAACATCAAGTTTGCCATCGGCTTTTTTTATATCGGTTACTTTCACGCTCAAATTAGGTGAATCAACATTCATAACAGCAATTTCTGCTTTGTTCTCCGATGGAGCGCCGGGATTAAAAACATTTGGACGCAAAGTAAAAATTTTTTTTGATGAATTTATTTTCACATCAATTAATGCTTTGCCCGCATAAACCGGCCTGGTTGCAATTATATTGTTCCCTTCATAATTCAAAGCAACACAATCCATAGCAAGGCCGGCGTCAATCTTTACTGCTACACGCGGTGCTAAATCTTTCCCCATCGAAGTATTGCCGAAAAATAAAATGTCAAAACTGTTTTCATTAGCAAACTTTGCAACCAATTCTGCATATCCACTCGGCGAGTAACTTTCGAGTTCACCGTTTTTGAAGTGTGTTGCTTTACCAACACCGTAACTACCTACCTTATCTAATCCATCAATTTCATTTCCTACTGTAACAGCTTCTACATTTGCCGAAAGTTTTGTTGATAAATCGTAAGCAGCTCTTGCAGCTTCTAACGATGATTTTTTTATTTGTCCATTTCTTTGTTCGATAAAAACTAGAATTTTATTTGCCATAATTTCCTCTCAGATAACTTTTGCTTCGTTCCTTAATAGTTGGACTAATTCCGGAACTGCGCTTGCATCGGTTCCAAGAATTCTACCAGCTTGTTTAGCCGGCGGTTTTTTCATTGATATAACTTCAACATAATTGTTTGCATCGGCAGGTTTTTTCTCTGCAATCTCTTTTTTCTTTGCAGCCATAATTCCTTTTAACGAAGCATAACGTGGTTCATTCAAACCTTTCTGTGCTGTAACAATTGCAGGCAGTGTTGTTTCAACAACTTCTTTGCCTCCTTCAATTTCTCTTTCGCAAATAATTTTATTTCCATCAAGAACAAAACTTACAACAACCGAAACACAATTATATCCGAGTAGCTCAGCCGTTAACTGCCCAACAACAGAATTATCATAATCAACTGATTGTTTGCCGAAGAAAACAAGTTCTGCGCCCTGTGCTTTTATCTCTTCAGCAAGTGCTTTAGCAGCCGAAAGTGAATCCCGGTAATTGCTGTCTTTCAAAAGCACTGCGTTATCAATTCCCATAGCGAGCGACTTGCGTAATGTTTCTTTATTCGCATCACCGCCAAGACTAATTGCAACGGTTTCGCCTCCAAACTTTTCTTTTGTCTTAAGCGCTTCTTCGATTGCAAATTCATCGTACGGGTTAACTACAAATGTAACGCCGTTCAGATCAATACTTTTACCGTCACTTCCGATATTAATTTTTGCTGCGGTATCCGGAACGTGGTTCACACAAACAGCAATTTTCATTTAACCTCCTTAACTTAAAAAATTTTTGGGAATGAATTACTCTTACACTGCCA
>JBFLWC010000307.1:0-6802 GCA_040758415.1 Bacteroidota bacterium
TTCTCGACCGCCTCCTGAATGTAGAGCTTGTCATCTATCGAAGTCTGTGCATAGTATGGCGGACGTTCAAGTTGAACGACCGCGTGTGCAGCGCGTCCAAGAATTTTATTGAACTGCAGTTCAAGTTTTTTCAGATTTGTTTCCGCATCAAGTTTTTGCCCCGATGTTGTGCTGATGTGCACCTCAGTCGAAAGAACATCAAAGTGAGAGAGTTCGCCGGCATCATATTTTTTTCTAACAAAAGAAAAATGCTCATTGAGAAGTTTAAGATTTTCATCTATCACTTTTACTGCTTCCTGCACCATCAATATTTGGTAAAACAGCTGTACAACAGCATACGCAATTTCTCTTTCGGTTAATGCCGCAGTAGCTTTTGCCATGGAGAGTTCAACTTCACTAAGTTCAATTCCTTTTGTGCTGCGTCCCCAAGTAAAGAGAGATTGATAAAGAGATAACTGAGCGCCGTAGTTATTATAGACTCCAAATTTGATCTTTTCTGTAGGCAGCCCTGGAAGAGCAAAGTTGATTTCTGGCAGCCAGCTCAAGCGATAGTAGTTGGATTCTAACTTCAATTGCGGGAAATAAATGCTGCGGGCTTCTTCGACTTTTGCTTCCGAACCACTAATCAATTCTTTTGTTTGCACAACCCGTTTGTTTTTCTCGAGGGCAAGCCGGATACTTTCGGCAAGAGTTAAACCGCCGTTGGATTTTTCGCCAGCCAAGAGAGCGCCTTTTTGAAACAGCGGGGAGAAGAAAAAAAGCAAGAGTAAAACTATTCGCAGATGAAAAATCATAACTGTTGCTCCTTATTTATTGTCTCAATAATTTTTTCAACGGATGGAACTCCTCCGTATAATTTCAGTTTTCCACATACAAAATTCTTTTCCATATTTCTTCATCCTTAATTCGCCCCACCTTTCCGAAGTTCCGAAGGAATGGCTATGCCAGAATTCTCCGTAAGGAGTCCTTCGGACCTACGGGAAAATCCTCCCCACATAGTGGCTATGCCAAAGGGGAGGACGTTAAATACCCAGACCCTTTGGTCGGGGGTATCATTCAGCACAGGTCGGTGTCAATACTCGGACCAAGCATTTTTCTCTCCCCCTTTGGGGGAGATGGAGGGGGCATTATTATGATTGAATGTCTTTCATTATTTCTTTACATTTAAACCGCAAACAAAAAAGGCATTGCTCCCTTTGGGGAGAATGAATAGTCTTCACAAGACACTTTTAATGTTTGCTTTTTGGCGGGAGGTAGTGTTCGCAGCACTATTTCCCGTTTTTATTGTTTCGTCCGCCCCGCCTCGGCGGGGTTCATTTTTTAATAAATTTTTTAAGCCATGTTTTATTGCCGCATAATTTAGGAAGCGGGAGTTTAATTCCCTTAACTTCTTCTACTTGAACGAGGTAAGCATAATCATCGGCAAATTCCATTTTGTTTAACAAGCCCGTAACGTGGTGCGTTAAATCGTGGCAGCGTAACCCGATCCAATCTTTCGGCAGTAATTCTTTTGGTAAAGCCGGTTCTTCAAAATAAACATCCATTAGGTCAAGCTGGAGTTTGAGTACAGTCGGGAAAAGTTTTCGTGCCTCTAATTTTTTTTTCTGTTTTATTTTCTTCTCCAAAAATGCAGAAAGTTGTAACCACCCTCGGGTTAAATTTTTATACTTTGTTTCTAATTCCTTCAATCCCCAAAGTCGGTAGACCATTTTTTTTATGTCAAAACAACATTGAATGTGAGAAGTGGGACATTTGAAGACGGCAACATTTGCTTCGATACCAAGCGTTTGGATAATTTGAGTTATCTGTTTTGTTTTATCGAACGGAGAAATCCATGTGCTGTTAAAAAGCATTGCAAAGCCAAGCGTGCCTAATTCTTTACGAAATAGATCGCGTCTTTTTCTTAAAGTCTCTGGAAAACCAAAGACCACAACTGTCCAGCTGCCATCCCACATATTAACAGAGCCGTCATCAGAAATCTGAGAATCAATAAAAACATGTTTTTGAACGACAACCTGAATTTTACGTTCGCCTTCTTTACTTAATTTGTAGTAAAGATCCCCATTCTTTTTCATCTTAATAAGAAATCTGTCCCGCACTAATCTATTCACAGATGCGCGAATGGAGTGTTCTGTTTTTTTTATTCTCCCGCCTAGCTCAATAATTTCCTTAAGAGATACTTCTTCTTTCTGTACTAAAAAGCGGTAAATAATATTTTGTGCTTGCATAATTTTGTCGAATTTAGTTTTGTCGTTTTAACAAACGACATTTTTCTTTAATGACAAAGTAAAGAATATTTTTTCTCATGTCAAGCTTTTTTTACGCCGCGTATCTTTACTTGTATCCGTGTAATGCTGCCCATCCTTTTCCGGTAACATTTTTCTCAGCAACTTTGCCATTGACAGACACAGTACCAGCCCACGAAGTCACTCCCATCATAGATATTTCCTGGTCGAAAAATGTTGGCTGCAACGTAAGTGAAATATTTTGAGACGGTATAGTGAGAAGCCAACCTTTGGGATATTTTCTTGTTGTGCCGGGTTTTGTCCACCATCCAAGAATATCAACTTTATATTCGCTGAGATCAACATGCTGATTATCAACATAGGCAATATTGACAAAGCTGCCCGATAAAGGTCCTTGTCCATTTTCAGCGTGTCTGAAAAAAAGATATAGGTCTGTTGTGTCGCTCAGTTGAAGTATAAAAACATCATGGTCTTCTTCCATTGAGGCTGACCATCTGTGGTCGAAACTTACTGAACCGACAACTTTTTTACTTGTGCCATCACCTGTGTTTATATTTCCTTTGGCTTCAAGACGCGGGAGTAGATATCCTGATGTGTTATTTCCAGAAGGTTGCGCACTATTTTTTTTAGAAAACATTGTTTCTTTTTCGGAAACAAAATCTAATTTTACTTCGTAGCCACCAACCGCTAAAGAAAGTTTGTAAATTCCGTCTGCAGTTTTTGTTAAAAAACTTTCTCCGTATTGTTCGGCAAGTTTTTCTTCAGTGTGCTCAACCGAACTGAAAAGAGGAAGAAAGAATTCATAATCGCTCAGATGAGTTTTCTGTTTCTCGTCTGTAAAAACTATAATTGTTGCATTACCTCTTATGAATAAATATTTGCCTGTAAAGAAAGATGCCATAATTCCAATTTGCGCTCCGGAGTCATCACGCAAATGTCCGTAAATATTCCACATTTCAATTTTAGCGTCTGGATGTCTTCCTTCATCTTTTGGAAAACGTATCTGTGATAGCGATAGTTGAGCTGTTGCTGCCATAAAGAGCAAAAGAACTTTCAACATAACAAAGGTCTCCTTAAATTTTTGTTAAAGACATATTCACTTGATTCTTACAAATGTTTTCCGTGAGTAGGAGAAATGTGCTCAGTGAATTTATCTCTAACATAATTTATTTTTTTCTTGAAATCGTTCCCTATCTTGCTCAATAAGTGCGCTCTTTTGCTTTCGAAAGGTCTTTTGCGGTATGATAATGGAGTTTGTCCAAAATATTTTTTGAACTGTTTAGTAAAATGACTTGTGCTGCTGAAGCCAACATCGAGACATATCTCTAATACAGTGCGTTCAGTATCTCGCAAGAGCTGAGCGGCATATTCTACACGTGTGCGAATGATAAAATCCTGCAGCGTCTCCTTCTCAATCAAAGAAAAGGTTCTGCTGAGATGATACGGACTTACTGCCACTGCGCGCGAAAGAACCGAAAGTCGTAATGCATTAGAATCTGAAAAATGTCTTCGAACATAGTCTTTTACTTCTTCAATTTTCTTGTTTTGTAAAAGTGTCATAATTTCGAAACCCGCGTCTTCAATTGCGTTTTGAATCTGCTCGAAAGAAATTTTTTTTTGATCACACACAAGTTCTGCTTCTCCAATTCTAACAGTTAATTTAGTTGGAGAAAGTTTCGAAAGTTCTTCCTTCAATGCTTTAACGCAACGAGAACAACACATTCCCTTGATACGGAATGTTTCTACTTTGTAGTTATTGGACATATTTTCTCTCCAATTATAATTGGTACTTATGATATGTGTATATAGACTTTGTGCATTTTGTTGCGATATAAATCACAATAAGTGTACTAACGTACAGAACTTTGAACATTGCAACAAACAGAAAAAAAAGATTATATTTGCACCGCATTTTGCCGGGGTGGCGGAATTGGTAGACGCACAGGACTTAAAATCCTGTGGGTGTTAGCACCCGTGCCGGTTCGAGTCCGGCCCTCGGTACTTGCTGGATGCTGGTTATTGGATGCAGGATGCTGCATGTGGTTAAAATTGTTGTCAATAAAAAATATTCACAGTAGAAAATAAAAATGGCTAAATAATTTTGCACGGGTTCTTAGCTCAGTTGGTTATGCCAAAGGCATCCCTTTGGGAGAGCGCCCCGACTTGTCGGGGAGGTCATCGGTTAAACGTAGTTGTTCAAGCAGAAAATAGTAACAATGTTTTTAACATCTCAATAAAGAAGATGAAGAAGTAATTTTGCACGGGTTCTTAGCTCAGTTGGTTATGCCAAAGGCATAACCTTTGGGAGAGCGCCCCGACTTGTCGGGGAGGTCATCGGTTAAACGTAGTTGTTCAAGCAGAAAATAGTAACAATGTTTTTAACATCTCAATAAAGAAGATGAAGAAGTAATTTTGCACGGGTTCTTAGCTCAGTTGGTTAGAGCGTCTGCTTGACGTGCAGAAGGTCGAAAGTTCGAATCTTTCAGAACCCACAAGAGATGATGGTTACCTGTTGGATAAAAGGTAATAGGTTCTCCCGAAGGGACTCCTTCGGAGGAGTCCTATAGAACCCACAAGCTCGGAGACAACTCCGATTTTTTTTATTTAGAATTATGGATAAGATAAAAATAAAATTTCCAGATGGTTCTGTTAAAGAATTCGATAAAGGAATCACTCCTTTCGAAATCGCTAAATCAATTTCTAATCGCTTAGCAGACGACGCATTAGTGGCTCAAGTTAACGGTGTTGTGTGCGATCTTTCGACAAAGATAAATAACGATGCTGCACTTCAGATTTTTACCTTTGAGGATGAAGAAGGAAAAGAAACTTATTGGCATTCAACATCGCATTTGATGGCTCATGCTGTTCAAGCTATTTATCCCGAAGCAAAGTTTGGTGTTGGTCCCGCTATCGAATCAGGATTCTATTATGACATTGATATCAATTCTACCTTGACAGAAGAAGACCTTGCAAATATTGAAAAAAAAATGGTGGAAATTTCTGCTCAGAAAAATCCATTTAAGAGAACCGAGCTTTCCAAAGAAGACGCTGTGAAGTTTTTTGAAAAGAAGGGGGATAATTATAAACTTGAAATCTTGAGTGAGCTTGATGATAAAACAGAGACAATCAGCATTTATGATGAAGGTAACTTTACAGATTTGTGTACCGGTCCGCATTTACCGGATGCAGGCAAAATAAAGTTTATAAAACTTCTATCGGTTTCTGGCTCGTACTGGCGCGGGGATGAAAAGAATAAACAGATGCAAAGAATTTACGGCATATCATTCCCAAAGAAAAAAATGCTGGATGATTATCTTGTCGCTCTCGAAGAAGCAAAGAAAAGAGACCACAGAAAGCTCGGAAGAGAGTTAGAATTATTTTACATTACCCCTAAGGTTGGTTCAGGTTTACCAATCTGGCTTCCAAAAGGAACAGTTTTGCGCGAGACACTTGAAAAATTTCTGAGAGAAGAACAAACAAAACGAGGTTATCTGCCTGTCGTTACTCCGCACATTGGTAATATAAATCTTTACAAGACAAGCGGTCACTATCCATATTACAAAGAGAGTCAGTTCCCCCCGATTAAGTTAGCCGATGATAGCGAGGAATATCTTCTCAAACCGATGAACTGTCCACACCATTTTCAAATTTATTTGTCTAAGCCCAGAAGCTATCGGGATCTCCCGATTCGTTACGCCGAGTTTGGTACCGTTTACCGTTATGAACAATCCGGGGAATTAAACGGGCTTACACGTGTGCGCGGCTTCTCGGTTGACGATTCACATATTTTTGTCCGGCAAGATCAACTAAAAGATGAAGTCTGTAATGTGATTGAACTTATTCAGGTAGTATTCACAACGATGGGGTTCAAAGAATTTACAACTCAACTTTCTTTCAGAGACAATAACGTTGAAAAGTATGGCGGCAACATTGAATTGTGGGAACAAGCGCAAAAAGAAATTAAAGAAGCTGCAGATAAAATGAAATTAACTTATTTTATTGCAGAAGGAGAAGCCGCTTTCTATGGACCGAAGATTGACTTCATGGTTAAAGATGCACTTGGAAGAAAATGGCAGCTTGGTACAGTACAGGTAGATTATGTTATGTCCGAGCGATTCAATTTGGAATATGTAGGTAACGACGGACAGAAACATCGGCCTGTTGTAATTCACCGCGCACCATTTGGATCGCTTGAAAGATTTATTGGCGTTCTGATTGAACATTATGCCGGGTATTTCCCGACGTGGTTGGCACCGGTTCAAACAGTTGTTTTGCCGGTTTCACAAAATTTTTCAAACTATGCACAGAACGTTTTTCAATCGTTAAGAAAAAATAATATAAGAGTTGAACTTGATGATAGAAATGAGAAAATTGGTTACAAGATTCGCGATTGGGAAACACAAAAAGTTCCGTATATGTTAATTGTTGGCGAAAAAGAGAAAGAATCCGGAAGAGTATCAGTTCGTGAGCATAAAATTGGCGATAAAGGAAGTCTTAAGTTAGAAGAATTTGTCTTGCAGATTCAAAGCGAAATAAACAACAAAGTAAATCACAAT
>JBFLWC010000308.1:0-3914 GCA_040758415.1 Bacteroidota bacterium
TCGTATTTTCTGTGAGCGCTTTAACGGCAGAATATTGGAAAGATGCTGCAATCAACGAAGTGTGTTCAGGCGGAATTTCTGACGCATTGCCATATTCTTTCTGAATGAATCGCAGCACAGAAGTTTTTAGACCGCTGAAGGAAAAATCAAATTCATTTTTGCACTGTGCAATTGGAAAATTTACAAGTGTACTTTGATTCATCGCCGCTTCTTGAATCTTAGGTCCGCCGGGATAACCGAGCCCTAACAGTTTAGAAATTTTGTCAAATGCTTCTCCGGCGGCATCATCAATAGTAGAACCAAGTTTTTTAATTTCAGTATCGCTTTCAACTAGCAGCAGCAAAGTGTGTCCGCCAGAAACCACTAAACACAAATACGGGAATTCAGGTTTCTCTTCCATTAAAAATCCGGAAAAGACATGCCCTTCGATATGATTAACCGGCACAAACGGTTTGTTGATTGAGTAAGCTAATCCTTTAGCAAAAGTTAACCCGACTAACAACGCACCTATTAAACCGGGCCCCGCTGTTGCACATACTAAATCAATTTGATTGAGAGAAATATTTGCATCGTTGAGAGATTTTTTTATAAGCGGCATTAAAATTTGAAGATGCGCCCGGCTCGAAAGCTCCGGTACCACTCCTCCAAAATCCGCGTGAAAATCTTGAGATGAAATTAAATTGGAAACAAGTTTGCTCGCCTCGCTACCGCATCGGCGAAGCGGGCCATCAGAAATTACTGCTACGGAAGTTTCATCGCACGAACTTTCTATTCCGAGAACATTCATCAATCCACCTAATCGTTTCCATCTTTTTGAAAGATGGAATCTTTTAGTTAAACGAAAAAATACTTTTGGTTATATACCATGCTACTTGTGGATTTTCCTGAAGCCGTCGTATCGAATACTTATACCAATGCTCACCGTACGGAACATAAATACGAATTTTGTAGCCGTCTGCGTTGATTTTGTCGCGCAAGTCTTCCGTAACGCCGTATAACATCTGGAACTCGAATTTGTCTTTCATAATATTTTTCTTTTTGATCAATTCATAAGCGCCTTTAAGAAGGTACTCATCGTGCGTTGCGATACCCACATAATTGCCGTGTTCCAACATCAGGTCTAAAGTTTTCATAAAATTATCGCGCACTTGCTGACGATCCTTAAAAGAAATTTCTTCCGGCTCTATATATATTCCTTTGCAGATACGGTAGTTTGTTCTGTTCTTGTTCATTTTAATAACATCGTTAAAAGTTCTCCTTAAATATGCCTGAACAACCACACCGACATTGGAGTATTCTTCTTTCAATTTATTGTGAAGTTCAAATGTTGCATCTGTTGTGGTAGAATCTTCCATATCTATTCGTACAAAATTATTATAACTCTTTGCTTTGTTTAAAATTTCCGATACCTGTTCATAACAAAATTGCTTGTCAATCAAAAGTCCTAACTGTGTTGGTTTGATAGAAAGATTTGAATCGAGTTTGTTTTGGTGAATTGCATCGAGGACCGCCAAACATTCTTTTTTCGCAAGTTCGGATTCCCTTTTTGTATTTACCGATTCACCGAGTACATCAATAGTTGCAGCAATTCTTTTTTCATTCAGTCCCTTAACTACACGAACAGCATCCTCTAATTTTTCGCCAGCGATATATTTTTTTGCGAAGACCTGAACAATAGATTCAGGAAGTAATTTTACAAAGCCAACTATAGCATCATTAATTGCTTTCACAGCAGCACCTTAATTTGAAAAATGTGTGGTCAAAATTAAACCGACTGTTAATAGAAATCAAGAAAAGTTGTTTTCTCTACGAGAAATAAGTCCGAATCCGCCTTTGGCGGACTTACGGAGAAATCAGAAATAAGAAGGATGAAGTAAGTGTTACACCGTCCCTCATTTTCACGCCTGCCCCGATCCAGCCATTTGGCGGATCGGTGGTCTAGCGTCTAACATCTCGCACAAGCAATATTACAATTACGTATCTTTCAGAAGTTTTGGGTAGCAAATTATTTGACTAAAGATTGGAGTAAATTTAGAATGAATTGTGTTCGTTTTTCCAATTCACTAATTGTGGAATTATTTTCAATTACAAAATGTGCGCGTTCTTTTTTTTTATAGTCTGGAATTTGGAATACCATCCGCTTCCGAATCACTTCTTCTGAAACTTTATTACGTTCCATCGCACGCTGAATCCGGATTCTTTCTTCAGAATAAATAAGCACAACAAAATCAAACATTTTCTGAATCTTTGCTTCGTAAACCAAAGCTGATTCTATAAAAACAATTTTGTGTGTTTCAAAAAATTTATTCGACAACTCTTCAATTTTTTTTATTGTAGGCGGATGAACAATTGAATTAATTTTTTCAATTCTCTCCGCCTCTGGCGGATCGCAGAAAACATGTTGGGACAAATATTTTGTGTTTAGTCCATTTTCGTTATATGATTCTCTTCCAAAAGCTTTGATAATATTTTTCTTTACGGATTCATCCTTTAACATCAACTCCTTTGCAATATCGTCAGATTTAATTACCGGATAGCCACAGCTTTCAACAAAATTAGAGACCAAAGATTTTCCTGAACCTATTCCGCCGGTAATAGCAATTTTCAAATTCTGTTTCATTCCGTTTCTATAAAAAAATAAACCCTCATCAGAGACGTTCTTCAGAGGCACGAAATACGAAATACGAAGAAGTTGTACGTTTCACTCCGCCTACAGCGGATCTCGCTTCTTACGTCTAGCATCTAGCGTTTCATGTCCAGCATCACTTCGCGTAGGCAACCTTTCTCACTTCGCGAATAACCATCACTTTAATTTGTCCCGGGTATTCCATCTCTTCTTGAATCTTTTGAGCAATTTCAAACGCGAGACGATCCGAGAATGCATCGTCAACTTTATCGGGTTCAACTACAACACGCACTTCGCGTCCAGCTTGAATTGCATAAGTTTTTGCAACACCTTCAAAAGATTTCGCAATTTCTTCAATGTTCTCCAATCTCTTCACATAACTTTCGAGAGGTTCTCTTCTTGCGCCGGGTCGAGCGCCGCTAATTGCATCGGCAGCTTGAACTAAAGCTGCAATCGGGTGTTCCATCTCGATGTCTTCGTGATGGCTCCCGACCGCATTAACCACAATTGGATGCTCATTGTATTTCTTTGTTAAATCATATCCAAGTAATGCGTGCGGACCCTCAACATTTTTATCAATTGTTTTACCAACATCGTGCAGCAATCCGGCGCGGCGTGCTAGATTTGTATCGAAGCCAAGTTCGGCTGCCATAATTCCTGTAAGGTATGCTACTTCTACGCTGTGCTGTAAAAGATTTTGTCCGTAACTCGAACGGTATTTCATCTTACCAATATGTTTAACTAATTCTGGATGAACACCGTGTAAACCTAATTGAATTAAGGTATTCTCCCCTTCTCTTTGAATTTCTTCACCAAGTTCTAATTCAACTTTTGCAACAATCTCTTCAATTCGTGCGGGGTGAATTCTTCCGTCAGCAATCAAGCGCTCGAGAGAAATTCTTGCAACTTCTCTTCTAAACTTATCGAAAGCAGAAAGAATAACTGCTTCAGGAGTATCATCAACAATTACGTCAACACCTGTAGCAGCTTCAAACGCTCGAATGTTTCTTCCTTCGCGTCCGATAATTCTCCCCTTCATTTCGTCGTTCTGAATCTGCACAACAGAAACAGTTGATTCAACAGAATGATCAACTGCAGTTCTTTGAATGGCTTGAATAGTTATGCGCTGTGCTTCTTTCTTGGCGTCAATTTTAGCTTGATCGCGAATTTCTTTGATAGTTTGTTGTGCATCAGTTTTTGCCTTGTTGATCATATTTTCTATCAACATTTTTTTGGCTTCTTCAGCGGTTAGCGCAGCAATTTTTTCGAGCCGGACATTTTGTTCAAC
>JBFLWC010000309.1:0-2609 GCA_040758415.1 Bacteroidota bacterium
ACTCCAGCGGGTCGGGCGAGATTTTAGAATAATCAAAATACTTGTAATGGTAGTCTAACTTTTTCTTTAACTCGATTTCTTTCTGGGTAAGCAACAAAAAATTTCCTTTGTAATCGGGTTTATACAATCACAATTGTAACATTGATAGCGATTACGAACACAATGTTGAGCCGGAAATATTTTTTAACGTTTTTGATTTTTCGTCAATTCAATCATTTCTTTAACAGCACGTTCAACACCAACATACATTGCACGTGCAAGAACAGCGTGCCCAATACTTACTTCGTCAATTTCAGAAATTGCAACTAATTCTTTTATGTTGATGTAATTCAACCCGTGTCCGGCATTTACTCCAAGTCCGAGTTTTTTTGCATGCTTGGCGGCAAGGCGAATTCGTTCAAGCTCGTCGTAAATATCCTCTTCGCGTGCTGTGTTGGCATAATTACCTGTATGAATCTCGATAAAATCTGCATTGATTTCTACAGCTGCATCAATCTGAATTATTTCCGGTTCGATGAAAAGTGAGACGGGTATTTCAGCTTCGTGCAGTCGTTCAATCGCATATCGGATCTGTTTAATATTATCAATTACATTTATTCCCCCTTCGGTTGTTAGTTCTTGTCGCTTCTCAGGAACGAGTGTTGCAAGTTCGGGTTTAACATCGCAAGCAATTTCTATAATCTCATCAACGGCAACCATTTCGAGATCGAGTTTTGTTGTAATAAGTTCGCGCAGCAAACGAACATCGCGTTCGTTAATATGTCTTCTATCTTCGCGAAGATGGACCACAATTCCATCCACTCCAAATTGTTCAGCCATCAATGCAAATGTAACGGGATCGGGTTGCACCTCGCCGCGTGCATTTCTTAATGTTGCTACATGATCAACGTTAATACAGAATTTCATTTAATTCCTTTTCATTGTTTTAAATAGAATTCAGAAATAAGAAGTAAGAATTCATCCTGAACCTTATACCTTTCACGTCTTGCATCTCGCGTCTCCGTCTCGCGTTACACATTATAGATCAAACTTAATTCCCTGCGCAAGCGGCAGCTTTGTTCCAAAATTAATTGTGTTTGTCTGGCGGCGCATATATTGTTTCCAGGCATCGGAACCGGATTCGCGCCCGCCCCCGGTTTCTTTTTCACCGCCAAAAGCCCCGCCAATTTCTGCCCCTGATGTTCCAATGTTTACGTTTGCAATTCCGCAATCGCTGCCCCAGTGAGATAAAAATTCTTCCGCCTCTCTCATATCTGTTGTAAAGATTGACGACGACAATCCTTGCACAACTCCATTCTGGATTTCAACTGCATTTTGAACATCACCTTTATATTTGATCAAATAAAGAATTGGTGCGAATGTTTCTTCCTGAACGATTTTAAATTGATTTTCAGCTTCGACAATTGCCGGCTTAACATAACAACCCGATTCATACCCTGCACCGCCTAAAACTTCTCCTCCAAAAATAATTTTTCCTCCTTCCCTCACAACTTGCTGCAGCGCACTTTTGAATTCTTCAACAGCATTTTTATCAATGAGAGGTCCAACATGATTTTTTTCATCCAGCGGATTTCCAATTTTCAAACTTTGATATGCTTTCAAGAGCATCTCTTTCACTTTATCATAAACTTCTTCGTGAACAATTAAACGCCGCGTTGTTGTGCAGCGCTGTCCCGCTGTTCCAACTGCGCCAAATACAACCGAAGGAATTGCAATTTTCATATGCGCATTAGGCGTAATTACAATCGCATTATTACCGCCAAGTTCTAGAATTGATTTACCAAAACGCTGCGCAATAATTCCAGCAGCACGCTTGCCCACGCCGGTCGAGCCGGTAATAGAAATGAGAGGAATACGTCTATCGTGTAAAAACTTTTCACCCACAGTAGAACCTTTTCCAATAATCAAGGAGAACAAACCCTCGGGTAAATTATTTTCTTTGATTACATCCGCCAAAATATTCTGTACAGCAATTGCACACAACGGAGTTTTTGAAGATGGCTTCCAAAGATTTACATCACCGCAAACTGTTGCTAAAGCAGAATTCCAAGCCCACACTGCAACCGGAAAATTAAACGCGGTTATAATTCCTACAACACCAAGCGGATGGTATTGATCGTACATTCTGTGTTTCTCGCGCTCGGACATCATTGTAAATCCATAAAGCTGACGGGATAGACCAACAGCGTAATCGCAAATATCAATCATCTCTTGAACTTCGCCCAAACCTTCTTGAAAAGATTTTCCCATTTCGTAAGAGACAAGCTTTCCAAGTGGTTGTTTGTATTCGCGCAGCTTCAGGCCTATTTGGCGAACTACTTCGCCTCGTTTAGGCGCCGGAACTGTTCGCCAGTATTTAAATGCTTCATACGATTTTGCAACTACATCATCGTAATCTCTTTCTGATGCCTGAAATACTTTTGCAATTAACTTTCCATCTGTTGGCGAAAAAACATCAATCACACCGTGATCTTTTGTTTGATTCCAATTCAATCCGGTCGAAGCGCCAAAATTTTCTTCTCTTATTCCAAGTACTTTTAAGAAATCCATATTTACCTCTTTATTTCCATTTATAATTAATCGAAGCGATTTTTTTGTGAGCTGTAACG
>JBFLWC010000310.1:0-4584 GCA_040758415.1 Bacteroidota bacterium
AACATTTGTTTTAGTTGCCTTAAAAAGATAAAATTACGGCTATAAGTTAAAGCGAAGAAAATTATATTGCACAAAGAAAATTTATTTTTAATAGAAACCTAATGACGAGACCGACACCTCTAAAACGCTTTGGGCAGAATTATCTTGTTGATAAAAATATCATTCTAAAAATAGTGCAAGAGTTTAATCCTCAAAGTAAAGATGTTGTAATAGAAATTGGATCAGGCGCAGGCGCATTGACTTCTGAATTAGTGAATCGTGTTCAAAAGATTTATGCGGTGGAGATTGATAAACGGGTTGTTGAAAATTTAGCTCTGAGTTTCCCATCTGTTCACGTTATCAATCATGATTTTCTGAAATTGGATTTGCAATCGTTCGCGCACGAAAAACCATTAAGAATCATCGGCAACATTCCGTACAACATTACATCGCCGATTCTTTTCAAGTTGATTGAGAACCGTTCCTTCATTTATGATGCTGTGTTGATGGTTCAGCTCGAAGTTGCAAAACGAATCACGGCTGAAGAAATGAGTGATGATTACGGAATATTGGGTGTGCTGCTAAACTTTTTTGCTGTTACAAAGCTGTGCTTCAAGATCTCACCCTATGTTTTTTATCCAAAGCCAAAAGTTGACTCGGCTATAATCCACCTCAATTTCAACAAACATATTCCCGATGATGTTGACGATAAATTATTTATCAAAGTTGTCAAAGCCGCGTTCGGCAACAGAAGAAAAAAATTAAAAAACTCTTTGAACAATAGTATATTTGCCGCCGTAAAAATTGACCCGCGTGAATTTGATACATCGCGCCGCGCCGAAGAGTTGACAATCAATGAGTTCGTTGAGCTGGCGCGGATAATCCAAAAAAAACAAAACTGAATAACTGGGAACAAATCTTCATCTGCAATGAACCTGCTGAAATCAATTATAAGGAACTTATCTCCGGCGGATTTTATCGTTGTTGTTTTTTGCGGTTTCCTTTCAGTTTTGAACTTGATTTTTATGCTAAAGGTTGCAGGCTGGTTAATACATATTGCAATAAACATTTTGATGGTCATTTATGTTTTCGCTACATCGTTTCAAAATGCAAAGACACAAAAATTTATTTGGCGCCAGCTTCACTTTTGGTATTTAGTTCTGTTCGTCTTTATTATGTTCAAAGAACTTTACTACATCATCGCCCCGGTCCGAGGATTAATTTATGACGACATTCTTATTCAAATTGATAGATGGATTTTTGGCGCAGACCCGACTGTTGTACTTTATAAAATTGCAAATCCATTTTTGACCGAACTTCTTCAAATTGTCTATGGAACATTTTATTTACTCCCTATAATTCTCGGAAGCGATTTGATTATTCAAAAAAAAATTAGTGAGTTTGATTACTCCGCGTTCATCATTGTTTATGGGTTTTGCCTTTCATTCATTGGTTACATTTTAGTACCGGCAATCGGTCCCCGATTTATGCTTCATAACTTTGAAATGAACAATATCGAAATGCCGGGAATTTTTATTACAGATTTTTTACGCGAGATTACAAACGTTGCTGAATCAATTCCATCCGGTACAATGAATCCGGCAGCTGTTGTTCAGCGTGATGCGTTCCCAAGCGGGCACACACAAATTACCCTCCTCGTTATCTTTCTTTCTGTTAAATTTAGAAGCAGATTCAAATGGTTCCTTGTTATTGATGGAACCCTTTTAATTTTTGCAACGGTTTACTTGAGGTATCATTACGTGGTAGATCTAATTGGCGGATTTTTCTTTATGTTCTTTACACTTTGGAGCGGGAAATATATTTACATGTGGTTTATAAAAATGAAATTTGTCCAACAAATTCGGAAGTAGAATTACCAAAGATGGAAGAGATAAATAAAAAATTGTATGTAAGAAAAATTTTTGATTCTATCTCGCATCGTTATGATTTTTTAAATCATCTTCTGAGTGCAGGAATTGATTTCTACTGGCGCAAAAAAGCAATCCGTCTTTCTAGAATGACACTTCAAACAAAGCTGTTAGATATTGCGTGCGGCACGGGCGATTTTTCAATCATAGCAAAAAAAATTGGCGTGGAAAAAATCTTTGGCGCTGACCTCTCATTAAACATGCTTTCAATCTTCAACAAAAAAGCCGGTTGGATAAAGGGTAAACTTGTTGAGTCGGTCGCCGAATACCTGCCCTTCAAGGATGGAACGTTCACTAATATTATTGTCGGTTTTGGTGTGCGCAACTTTTACGATATCACGCAAGCGTTCAGGTCGTTCCACAGAATTCTTTCAGCGAAAGGGAAGGTTACTATACTGGAGTTCCGCCTTCCTACAAATTCTCTTGTGAAAAAAATTTATCTTTTTTATTTCAGCAAAATCCTGCCGCTTATTGGAAAATTAATTTCAAAAGACAAAGAAGCATATACTTATCTGCCGGAATCTGTTGATGAATTTGATAGAAAAATAGATTTAGTTAAAATTTTTTATGACTGCAAATTTTCAAAAGTTGAAAAGCACTCGCTTACATTTGGTTTAGTTCAGGTGGTAATTGCCGATAAATGAACAACCGCGCCGACGGCGGGCAAGCTTTCCTTCCGCCTTCCTATTTCTCCGTAAGGAGTCCGGACTTACTCCTCCGTAAGTCCGCCAAAGGCGGATTCGGACTTATTTCAAAAACTCCATCCCAGCTTTCAGGCGGCGGATTTGCAACGTAATTCTGGCTTCGTTGCAGATAAACTTTAGATGGATAATCAGAGAATAATTCAAAAGATTTTTTGAAATGAGTTAAAGCTGTTTCAAAATTCCTTTTTTTATAAGATTCTAAACCGGCATAATATTCATTCAATGTTTTTAATCTTACTTCTGCTGCAGGATCCCCCGTTAATCCAATCAACTCATAAACTCTTGTTGGTTTGGTTTTCCCTTTAACGCGGATTAAATCAAGCTCGCGCACAAGAACTTTATTGTGAATCATTTCATAAGTCGCTTCGCTAATCATTGTTGATGTTGCATATTCTTTGTTAGCACCTTCCAGGCGCGAAGCAAGATTTACATTATCTCCCATCACTGTGTAATCAAATCTTTTAACACCGCCAATATTGCCAACAATCACATCTCCGGAATTAATACCGATGCGAACTTGAATGTTGGGTTCACTGGCATTAATCCATTTTTCTGAAAGTTGATTCAGCCGCGTTTGCATTTGAACAGCAGTTAAACATGCTTTATAAGCGTGTTCTTCAACTTCTATTGGTGCGCCCCAAAATGCCATTATTGCATCACCAAGATATTTATCAAGCGTGCCTTCATTGGCAATAATTATTTCCGTCATCTCGTTCAAGTATTCGTTAATGAAACTTACGAGTTGTTCCGGCTCTTTGTTTTCAGAAAAAGTTGTGAACCCTGCAATATCGCTGAATAAAATGCTAACATTTTTTCTTTCGCCTCCAAGTTGAAGTTTATCAGGATTTAAGAGCAGCTCGTTAACAACATTTTTGCTGACGTATTGACCGAACATTCCCTTGATTAAAATATTCTGCCTGCGCTCTTTTAGGAAATGATAGGCAGTGCTGCTGAAGTAGCCAACAATTGCTGCTAAAGCCGGACTCACAATTACAGTTACAAGTTTATGATTTATGAAGAGAAAAACACTTGCCTTGTAAATACCAAACAGAATAAATACAATTAAAAAAAAGTTTGCTGCCTCTAATAGAAAACCGATTCTAAATTTTATTTTGCGAATAAATGACGAAGCGTAAAACGAAAAAGCAGTGAGAAGAAAGATTGTGATTAATTCGCTTTCTTTGGATTGCACATACAAAAAATTATTGCTCAGAATATTTTGGATGATGTTGGCGTGGAATTCAGCGCCGTATATTATGTTGTCTCCCTTTTGTTTTCCGTATGCAAAAGAAATTGGCAGTAAGTCTCTATCCTCAGGCATTGTAGACCCGATGATTACAATCTTATCTTTGAACACTCCGCTCTGAAGCAATCCGATTTCAGGATCATCCCACGTATTCAAATCAACGCCTGTGTTTAACTCATCAATAGTTTCAAAATCCTTGCCGTCTAGAACATCAATCAATTTTATTCTGGGGAATGTTCCACCCGCACCGTAAAAGTTTATTAAAACAGTGTAACGATCGAAGCGCGGGATTTTTTTATCACCGAGAAGAAAGAAACCGTCCGATCGCTTTGCTACCGTCTTGTTTTCCAATCCGTAATATTTATTAAGCAGTGCAAAGCCGAAGCTGGGTACTAATTTTTGCGTAGCGTTTGATTTTATATATGGAAGATAACGCCGGAAAACTCCGTCGTAATCCGGCGGCGGTTGAACAATACCAATTGAACTATCGGCAGTAAAAAAAATATTGCCGTAATCTTCTTTTATTTTTGTTACGAAGGAACTTCCTTCTTCAATCAACTGCTCGGTCGTTTCATCTACTTTTCCGGCAAGAACAACCCTGCCGGACTTTTTAATTGCGTGCAGCATAGTTGAATCATTCTGCGGCGAAAATTGATCCGGACCCGACATATTAATATCAATTCCAATTGCTTTTACTCCGGCGTTTGTCAAATTCTCAATCACCTTT
>JBFLWC010000311.1:0-6130 GCA_040758415.1 Bacteroidota bacterium
TTTAGTACGCTATCTATTTGCGGAAGAAGCGATTGATAGATTTCTTCTTCGGAAAGAGATTTTTTTATAGTAATTGTTGCTACACTCATATCAATTAAGACCGATTTAAGATTTCCGAACATGGATTTTTGATCTACGATTTTCACACTTCGTAAATCTTAGTTCTATGTTCTTAAAGTAGTTCCATCATTCATTTCTTTTTCTCGGAAGAACGTTTAGTTTTCAATTCAAACACATACGGCAGCGCTTCTTTGATAGTAGTGATCGGGATAATATTTAATCCATCTTTCACTTCTGTTTTTATTTCGCTCAAATCTTTTTCATTCTCTTTTGGAATGAGAACTGTTTTGATTCCGCTTCTCCGTGCTGCAAGAAGTTTTTCATTTAGACCGCCAATTGCCAAAACTTTTCCGCGTAAAGTTATTTCGCCGGTCATTGCAACGTCATTTCTGGTTGGTTTACCACTGAGAGCAGAGTACATTGCCATGGATAGAGTAATGCCTGCACTCGGTCCATCTTTTGGGATTGCACCTTCCGGCAAGTGGATATGAATTTCTTTCCCCTTCGAGAAATTGGGATCGAGTCCGAAGTCTTTTGCGTTCGACCGCAAATAACTCAGCGCAGCTTGCGCAGATTCTTTCATGATGTTTCCGATTTGTCCTGTAATTGTAAGTCTTTCTCCACCGGTCATAATTGTTGCATCAACTTGAAGAATATCTCCGCCATGGCTTGTCCACGCCAAACCAGTAACACTTCCTACGCGTAATTCTTTTTCTGCCTTTTGTGTGCGGAAGCGCGGAATGCCAAGAAATTTTTCAACTGCTACCCCGTCAATTACAAATTTCTTTTTCGGTTTTTTCTTGTTGCCGTTTTGGGATTGTGTAAGGACAATCTCGCGTGCAGTTTTTCTTAGAACAGAAGCTATTTCCCGTTCCAGATTCCTTACTCCGGCTTCGCGCGTATATTCCATAATAATTTTATTGACTGCCTCGTCGCTAAAATCAATATTGAATTTTTCTAGTCCGTGCGCTCTAATTTGCTTTGGAATAATATGCTGTTTTGCAATCTGGATTTTTTCATGTTCAAGATAACCGGGCAGCTCAATTATCTCCATTCTATCTTGAAGCGGCAGCGGAATGTTGTATCTAACATTGGCAGTTGTAATGAACATTACTTGAGAGAGATCGTAATCAACATCAATGTAATGATCGTTGAATGTATGGTTTTGCTCGGGGTCAAGAACTTCCAGCATTGCAGAGGAAGGGTCGCCCCGGAAATCCATACTCATCTTATCTATTTCATCAAGAAGTATTAAAGGATTTGTAGTTTTAGCCCGCTTCATAGATTGAATAATTTTCCCCGGCATCGAGCCGATGTACGTCCTTCTGTGTCCGCGGATTTCTGCTTCGTCTCGTATACCGCCAAGAGAAATGCGTACAAAATTTCTTCCTATAGCACGTGCAATTGATTTGCCAAGCGATGTTTTTCCTACACCGGGAGGACCAACAAAACACAAAATTTGTCCGCGCATATTTTTTACAAGATTTAACACTGCAATATGTTCAACAATTCTTTCCTTTGGTTTATCAAGTCCGTAATGATCTTCATCTAAAATTTTACGGACATTTTTAATATCAAGATTGTCTTTTGTTTTGGAATGCCATGGAATATCAATAATCCAATCCAGGTAATTACGGATAACGGTTGCTTCCGGTGAGCTCGGAGGAGTTTTTTTTAGCTTATTAAATTCTTCAGCAGCTTTTTCATAAACAGGTTTTGGCATGCCGGCATTATCAATTCTCTCTTTCAATTTAAGAAACTCGGGAGAAGGCTCTTCGTCTTCTCCAAGTTCATCCTGCAAAATTCTAATCTGTTCTTGAATAATAAACTTGCGCTGTGTCTTTGCAATATTCTCGTGTACTTTTCCCTCTATCTCTTTTTCGATTTTCAGAATTTCGATTTCTGAATTAAGTATGCGAACAACTTCGTAAAGCTGTTCCCTTAAAGAAAAATTTTGAAGTATCTTCTGCTTAACTTCAATCTGTTGATTTATGTTTGCAGCAACATAAAATAATTTGCGGTCAGGTTCGTCAATATTATCAAAGGCATTTACAGCTTCAGGCGGAATAGATTTGTTTATCTTGACATATTCCTTAAACAGTGAAGACATCTGGCGCATCAAAGCATTCATTTCGCGCCGGTCTTCTTCTTTCGGTGTAATTACTTCAATCTTTGCTTCAAAGAAATTTGTACGTTCTGTAAAGGAAATAATTCTTCCTTGAATAATTCCATCAACTAAAATTTTTAACAAGCCGTTTGGCAGTTTAAGTATTTGAATAATTTTAGCAATAGTTCCTTCTGCGTAAATATCTTCTTTGGTAGGTTCTTCAACGTTGGATCTTTTCTGAGCGGCAAGGAAAATATACTTTGTTCCATCTAATGCAAAATTAGCTGCACGAATTGATTGCTCGCGTCCAACAAGTACAGGAAAAATCATATATGGAAAGATCACATTATCGCGCAGCGGCAGAACCGGTAAAATCTGCGGTATGTTTTCTACTAAAGAATAATTGCTGCTTTGCTGCTCAATTATCTCATCCATTCGTAATTCTAACTCCACTAATGTTTAAATGCGCAGAAAATATACCAATAATTCGAAGGGCTATCAAGGTAACTAAGAGAAGAGCAAGAATAAGAGCAAGGGCATGAGCAAGAATAAGAGCAAAGAATAAGAGCAAGGGCATGAGCAAGAATAAGAACAAGAGTATGAGCAATAAACGCTGGAACAGACTATTTTTGTTAAAATTAATTTTGGAATTTTATGATAGACAAAGTAGTTCAAATTACTAAAGAAGCCGGCAGAATTATTCGCGATAGCTTTGGAAAAAGTTTTTCTGTGGAATACAAAACAAATCTTTCGAACCTCGTTACCGAGATTGATAAAAAATCGGAAGCTGCAATTATCAATTTTATCAAAAAAGAATTTCCGGCACATGCAGTTCTTGCAGAAGAAAGCGGCGGGCATAAATCTTCGTCCCGGCAATCGGAATATTTATGGGTGATTGATCCGCTTGACGGCACTACAAATTTTGCGCACGGACTTCCCATCTTCGCGGTGTCAATAGGCATACAGAAAAATGGCGAGACAATTTGCGGTGCCGTTTATGATGTTATGCGGGATGAAATCTATTCATCAGAAAAAGGGAGCGGCTCATTCCGAAACGGAGAGAAATTACAAGTCAGCACGAACGACGACTTGAGAAAAAGTTTACTTGTTACAGGCTTTCCGTATAACGTTGCAGAAAACCCGGATAATGCATTTGAAAGATTTATTTCATTTCTAAAAACTGCGCGTGCGGTTCGTAGACTTGGTTCGGCAGCAATTGATTTTTGTTACGTTGCCTCCGGTGTTTTTGACGGATTTTGGGAAGTGCATCTTCATCCGTGGGATATTTGCGCAGGCAAATTAATTGTTGAAGAAGCCGGCGGGGTTGTTACAAACTTTGCCGGGGAGAAGATTGATATTTACTCCAAACAAATTTTAGCCAGTAATTCATTAGTCCATAAAAAAATGGAGGCGGTTCTGATTAACTATAGGACATCCGTTTCATAACCAATCCAAACAACCTGCGTCTAACAATTGTGTAATATTAGATATTCTTGTTTGACGTGACAAGAATTCATAATTTTTGATTAACATTTTCAGTAAAATCCTAATCTAAATCATAGAGTTAAACAAATCGAGTAAGAAGTGGAAACGAAAAACGCAGACTTATCATCGTTACGAATTGACAGAAAAAATGAATTGAAAAATCCTGAACGACTTGGCAGAACGTTTAAAATAATTGGAACAGCTGCAGGAATTATTATCCTCGCTCTTGTAACTTACTTCGGATGGAAATCTTTGACAGATCCTGCAATCGAAGTAAGATTAACAACCGCAGCATTGCAATCGCCGTCGCAGACCGATGCAGTGTTGACTGCTAACGGATACATAGTTGCTCAACGTAAAGCCGCAGTTGCATCAAAGGGAACCGGTCGCTTAGTTTACCTTGGTGTTGTTGAAGGAGACCGTGTTCAAAAAAATCAAGTGATAGCAAGAATAGACGACAGCGACATCAGAGCACAGCTTGAACAGACAAAAGCAAATTTGAGACTTACCCAAGCAGAACTTATTGACGCGGAAAATAATTACAAGCGTCAAAGAGAATTATTGAAAACCGGCTCTACAAGTCAAGCCGATTTAGATGCAGCTCAATCGCGTTACAATAGAGTGCTTGCATCAATCGAAGTTGCAAAAGCTCAGGTGCAGGGTGCAGAAGTAGCAATGGAAAACACACTCATTCGCGCTCCATTCGACGGAACGGTTCTTACCAAAAACGCTGATGTTGGCGAAGTTGTAGCTCCGCTTGGTGCCGGCGCTAATGCAAAAGCTGCTGTCGTTTTGATGGCTGATATGACTTCGCTGAAAGCTGAAGTTGATGTTTCTGAATCGAACATAGAAAAAATTATTGTGAATCAAGATTGCGAGATTCGTCTTGATGCTTATCCGGATCACGCCTATCCCGGATATGTTTCTAAAATTGTTCCAACCGCTGATCGTTCTAAGGCAACTGTTATGGTAAAAGTCGGATTCAAAAGTTACGACCAGAGAGTTTTACCGGAGATGAGTACTAAAGTTATTTTCTTGAGCGAGAAAACTAAGAAAGACAAATCCGCTAAAGAAGGAGAAGAAGCTAAACAATTTCTTGTTGTGCCTATTAACTCGGTTGTTAACCGCAACGGTTCTAAAATAGTTTACATTGTTCGTGATGAAAAAGCGGTTGAAATTCCGGTAACTACAGGAAGAGAACTCGGTTCATTCATCGAAATAAAATCCGGTTTGATGAATGGAGATAAAATAATCGAGACGATAGATGAAAAAATTAAAGATGGCGTTAAAGTAAAAATGAGGAATCTATGAGTGCAATTATTCAAGTAAAGAATGTTTCAAAGTCATATTGGAGAAACAGTTTAGAAATTCCCGTTTTACACGATCTCACTCTTGATGTTGAAGAAGGAGAATTTCTTGCTTTGATGGGACCATCGGGTTCCGGAAAAACAACACTTCTCAATTTAATTGCCGGTATTGATCGTCCATCAAGAGGTGAACTGAATGTTGCAGGAACAGACATCTCAAAGTTGAATGAATCTGCACTTGCAAAATGGCGTTCTGCAAGTGTTGGATTTGTTTTTCAATTTTACAATTTGATTCCGGTCTTAACCGCTTATGAAAACGTTGAGCTTCCGCTTCTTTTAACAAAACTTTCCAAAGCAGAAAGAAGAAAGCACGTTGAGAATGTATTAAATCTAGTAGGGCTTGGCGATAGAATTCATCATTATCCAAAACAACTTTCCGGAGGACAGGAGCAGCGCGTAGCAATTGCAAGAGCAGTGGTAACTGATCCTGTTATTCTTGTTGCAGACGAACCAACCGGTGATCTTGATAAAGTCTCCGCACAAGAAATATTAACATTGATGGATCGGCTCAATAAAGAATTCAAGAAAACTATTGTGATGGTTACTCACGATCCGCATTCGGCAGAAAAGGCATCCCGGCTGCTCCATCTCGAAAAAGGCGATTTGATTTAAGGATAACGGTATGAAAGCATTAAAACTAATTTTTAAAAATGCGCTTCGACACAAATTGAGAGCAATACTTACAATTGTTGGAATTGCAATTGCTGTTCTTGCATTCGGACTGCTTCGAACAGTTGTAACTGCGTGGTATGTTGGCGTAGATGCTTCATCGGCAAACAGATTGATCACACGTCAAGCGGTATCGTTTATTTTTCCTCTCCCCTATTCTTACAGAGATAAAATTGCGCAGGTGCCTGGCGTTAGCAAAGTATCTTTTTCAATTTGGTTTGGAGGCATCTATAAAGATAAAAATCAATTCTTTGCACGTATCGGTGTTGATCACGAAACCATCTTTGATGTAGTTCCGGAATTTTTAATTACTCCGGCTGAATTAGAAACTTTTAAGAAGGAAAGAAATGCCTGCATTGTTGGTTCTGATATTGCAAGGCAGTATAATTTCAAAGTTGGTGATATAATAACTTTAGAGGGAGATATTTATCCGGGCAGATGG
>JBFLWC010000312.1:0-10146 GCA_040758415.1 Bacteroidota bacterium
TTATAAGCAAACCTGATGATAAAGTATCGAACTTTTCATCGAACAAATAAATGTAAGAAGAGGGTTTGCCGATAAAAAAAGATTTAGGAGCAATAAACTCGAGGCGGGGATGAATTTCCGAATTGATGGGAAGTTCTGAAGTCATAGTAAAAAAACCGCGCGGTGAAACCGATTGACAGGAGAGAAACGTAAACAGATTTGAAATCCCAATCCGTTCTAAATCGCTTTTGATGCCTGCGGATTGAAATCTTTTTTTCAACAATTCTGCATCAAGTTTTATTTCTTGTTTGGAGCCAACGAGAATAATATCGTTTGCAACAGAACCCCACAGTTGTGCATAAGGAAACACAGAAGAAAAAGTATTTAACACCATACGCACAACTTCATCATCCGCTTCGTAAAGATGAAACCACTGAACCATAATTCCGTTTGAATTCAGCGCAGCATAACTCTTTTCAAAATACTCTTTAGAAAAAAGATTACCGATTCCCGCGATCCATGGGTTAGATGGCTCTGAAATAATCACATCATATTTTTCACGTGATAGTTTTAGAAGAGTGAGAGCGTCTTCGTTTATAAGATGCAATCGAGAGTCTTTTACACAGTTCCTGTTTTCGTTTTCAAAAAAATTTGCGGCGTTAATTACTTCTTTAGAAATTTCAGCGCATGTAATTTTTTCAACAGGGTGTGTTAACACAGAGCCAATAGTAGTTCCGCTGCCGAACCCAACAACAAAAACATTTTTAGGATTTGGGTGAAGCATCATGGGAATTTGTCCAAGCAAGACTTGTGTTGGCATATCGAAATATGTGCTTGCATCAGGCTTGCCGTTGATGATTAATCTTTTCTGCGCCGGATTAATGATTGATTGTGTAACTGCAACAGTTGCCGTTGTTCCCTCTTCATAGAATATGATTTTTTCGTTAGCTGGATTTTTAGAGAACTCTTCGAAACTTCCTGGAGGACTTTGACTTAAAAATCTAAATACACCCTTTATCATTACCGTTTCATTCCACGAAGGGAAAAGAATTAGATAGCTTATGAAAGTTATACCGCTGATTGCAGTGAAGGCAGTTTTTTCGATTGACAAAAAGAATTTATAATTCCAAACAAGAAGCAATGCTGCAAACAGATTTAATGCAATTCCAATTTCAAATGATCCTTTTATTCCAAAAAGAGGAATGAATACAAGTCCGGTTAAAATTACACCTGCAACGGTTCCAAGTGTATTAACCGAAAAAATTCTTCCGGTTGAGTAACCTACTTTTTTATTCGAGGTAGAAATTATTTCTGAAGCAAGGGGCAAAGACATCCCCATGAATAGAGTTGGAAGGAACATCAAAACAAAACAAATTAGAAATTGGACGACGAGAAAAACAACAAATGAATCCGGAGACTTTGAAAAGATTGCAGACACATTCCATAAAAAATAAGGGAGCCGTTCATAAAAAAGAAGAACGAGCATTGTTGAAAAAGCAATAGCCGCTTGTGCAAATGCAAGCAGCTTTACATAATTGTATTTGATTAAAAATTTCTGCGAGACGATCAAACTACCAAGAGTAATACCGCCGATGAAAGCCATCAGCATTATAGAAAATGCATAAGTAGACGAGCCGAAAAAATTAATGAGCAGTCTGACCCAAACAATCTCATACAACAGCGCAGCCATTCCGGAAAGTCCCGCAACCGTTATAACTACAAAAGCGGTACGTTTGTTAATTTCAAACAGAGTAGTTTTTGTGTCTTGCACACTATGCATGTCTATTTCAGCAGGGAAAATATTTTTACTTTTGACCGACAAAAAGAGACCAACCAAACCGGCGGCAATATTCAAAGAAGCTGTTGCGTAAATTGTAACATTCAAACCAAACTCTTTTATCAGAATAAATCCTGCAAACAGAACTCCTATAACGGCGCCGAAGGAATTCAAAAAATAGAGCGCGGCTATTTCTTTTCGTGTGTCTTGAAGTTTATCAACAAAAAATCTGCTCAACACGGGAAGAGTTCCGCCCATAGCGGTTGTAGGTGCAAACAATAAAATTGCCGCTACAAAAAACCGCAGTGCAGTAAAAAGAAAATCTTGAGATGCAATGTTTAATTCGGGGGCAGTTGTAAGGAACAAATTTCCAATCCGATAGTTGAGAGCTGGATAAAACAAACAGTATGTGCCGATTAGCAGCTCGAGTAATGAATAAACCAACACAGGATTTTTTAATGCATCAGATTTTTTACCGAACAAGTAATTTCCGAATGCGAGACCGCCCAAAAAAGCCGCAAGTACAACTATTTGTGCGTAAGTAGTATTTCCTAAAAACAAGCTCAAGTATTTAAACCACACGATTTGATAAATCAATCCTGCAGTTCCGCTAATTACAAAAAGTAAAGCAACGACCACTTTCAAGTTCTGCTTCTCTAAATTCATAAAAATCCTTAGTGAATAAAAAGAAGTTGAATAAGAATAAAGATTGGTAAAAGAACAATCATCGAGAATTTGTAAATGTATCCGAAGAAACCTGGCATCTTAATGTTATTCTCTTCTGCAACGGCTTTAACCATAAAGTTTGGTCCATTACCGATGTAAGTCATGCTTCCGAAAAACACAGCGCCGACGGAGATTGCTTTCAACAATTCTTCCGGAATACCTGCCACAATATCTAAAGACGATATATTCAAACCCAACGCAAGTGAGTGAAATGTTACTGCGGTTGGAGTGTTGTCTAACAAACTGCTGAGCAGCCCTGTTAAATAATAAAATTGTTTGACCGAAACTATTCCCATTGTTTTTGCATTTGTTTCCAGGTAAAGCAGGCACGGAACCATCGTGATGAAAATTCCGAGAAACAAGTAAGCAACCTCCTTCATCGGTTCCCAGGTGAAGTTGTTCGACACACGCAATAATCGAGTTGTGAAAAGCAAAGAAAGAATTGCCATTGCAAGAATAGTTGCCTCTCGTATGAAACGGTAATAATGATTTTTGAAAAGAGAAAAATAGTGGTCGTTCAAAAAGGCAACGGAAAGAACTACACCAATCAACCAGATAAAATTAAATTTTCCCTCAAGTTTGATCGGTCGCTTCACGCGTTTATCCAAAGCAAGTGCTTCTTTAGGTTCCTTTTTGTGATAATATGAATCAACCAGAAAATAAATTAGTAAAAGCAAAAGATTGGTTACAAACCACTCGGGAGTAAGTTTTAAAAACCATGTAAACGGAGCGCCGCGGAGGTACATCATAAACAAGGGAGGATCGCCAAGCGGGGTTAACATTCCTCCGCAGTTGGCAACAATTCCAATAAAAAATAAAATTGTGTGTACTTTGAATGTGCGCTCTTTGTTTGTTTGAATCAGTGGACGAATCAAAAGCATTGCAGCGCCGGTTGTTCCCATTAAAGAAGCTAACACTGCTCCTATTCCTAAAAATAAACTATTAATAAAAGGAGTCGCTTCTATATCGCCCGATAAATATATTCCGCCGGTGATAGTGAAGAGAGAACCGAGAAGAATTATGAATGGAACGTAATCGAATAAAATAGTTTCGTAAAGCCGTCCTCCTAATCCGGTAAGCAGAAGATAAACTACTATCGGAAAGCTGAGAATTATAGCAACGATAAGTTTGTTTCTGTTCTTCTCCCAAAAGTGATTCCAGAACAAAGGAAAAATTGCAATAGAAAGAAGCATCATGATAAAAGGGAGCGTGCTTATCAAAGGAACGTGAACATTATTTATATTTTCCATAAAAGAAATCCGGGTATGTATAAATTGACTCCAATTTATAAATTTAGATAGTTCTTACCAACAAAATAATATTGAGCGAGTCACCGCGCACGATTTGTATGCTTGGCATGACCGTCTCTTCGGGACAGGAAAAGAAATCCGCGATTGGCAGATTTTATGAAGTTTCCCGAAGGACGAATCTCCCAATTCCGTACCGCAATTATTTTTTTAGAAGGTCTCTTATTTGGGTGAGCAATATAACCTCTTCGCTCGGTTTAGGAGGGGCAGAAGGATTTGCTTCTTCTTTTTTCTTTAGCGTATTCAGTCCTTTAATCACCATAAAAATTGCGAGAGCAACAATAAGGAAATCAATCACGGTATTTATAAACATGCCGTACTTAATTACAACCGGTTCGATGCCCAATACACCTTCTTTAATAGTAATAGAAAGATGGCTGAAGTCAATCCCTCCCACTAACAAACCAATCGGAGGCATTAGAACATCGTTGACTAAAGAGGTTACAATTTTGCCAAAGGCGGCGCCGATGATAATACCAACAGCCATATCAACAACACTGCCTTTCATAGCAAAGGTTTTGAATTCTTGAATGATCTTCATTTTGTTTTTCCTCATAAATTTATTTTTTCAGAGGCTGTCCAAAAAAGTAATTAATCAAATAAAAAATCTGCGAAAATCTGTTTTAATCCGCGTTTATCTGCGTTCAATTTTTAAAAAATATTACTTTTTGGACAGCCTCAAATAATTATTATCTAAAATTACGTTAGCAGGTCTTCGTCCCTGTACAGAAGAAGAATTGCTGCTTGAGAAACGATAACAAATTTTTCTTTTTCTATTTCAACCTCTATTGCATCTTTGCGGAGGAATAGAGCAAAGTCTCCCTGCCGTGCCTGCAGTGGAATATACTTTGTGTTTTTGTTTTCGCGCCACGGTTCATCATCTGTAGGCATCCCGATAGGGTAACCCGGACCTACTTTAATTACGTAACCGCCCTGAACTTTTTCTTTTTCCTGAACGCCAGGAGGCAGGTAAAGCCCGCTGTTAGTTTTATTAATATTCTCTTCCGGTCTAACAAGTACCCGGTCGCCTACGATTATTATTTTGTCTGTGCTAATCAAATCATTTCCTTTTTTATTCAGTTCAAAATTAGCAAATGCAAAAGAGAGCATCAAATTCTTATCTTGCAGGTAAAAATTTGAGTTAGTATGCAAGAGTTTTGGAATAAACGATACTCCGAATCAAAATACATTTACGGAAAGAAACCGAATCAATTTTTAAAAGAAGAGCTGTCTTTACTGCCGGCGGGCAGAATCTTATTTCTTGGAGAAGGAGAAGGAAGAAATGCAGTGTACGCAGCAGCGCATGGCTGGTATGTTGATGCAGTTGATTTCAGCAAAACCGGAAAAGAGAAAGCAGAAAAGTTGGCGGCGGAACACGGGGTGAAAATAAATTATAGTATCGAAGATCTTTCACAATTTACGCCCCAACAAAATTTTTATGACGCAGCAGCGCTGATCTTTATTCATCTTAATGATGAATTGAGAAGTGCAGTTAATAAAAAAGCAATAGCAGCACTGAAACCGGGCGGTAAAATTATACTGGAAGTATTTGAGAAAGATCAGATCAAAAACGAATCCGGCGGACCAAAAGATGAAGAACTTCTCTACTCTCTTGAAGATGTTATTAATGACTTTATAGAGCTTGATTTTGAAAAGTTTGCTAAGGAGACGATTGAATTGAATGAGGGAGAATATCACAAAGGGAAAGCCGCGGTGATAAGGTTTGTGGGTGTGAAGAATTAGAGACAGCAAAAATATTTTTCAGAAATACGAAGCACAAAGCACAAAATTCAATCTGCCTCCGTCATCCGTCAACTGACGGAGACGGATGACGGAGACGGATGGCGGAACAAAATATGAAGTGCAAAGTTGTTCTGCCTTCGGCGGATTGCTTAAGTTCGGTTTTCCAAAAAAACTACTGTAAAAGTAGTTCCTTTTCCTTTTTCACTCTCAACAAAAATTTCTGCATTATTGATTTCTAAGTATTTCTTAGCCAGGGCTAAACCTAAACCGCATCCATCAAAGCTTCTTGAATAGCCCTGTTCTTCCTGTCTAAACAGCTCGAATATATGCGGCAGATATTCTTTTGAAATACCCTTGCCCGTGTCTTTCACCCGAACAAAAAGCCGCTGCCGATTGTCTCTATCAACTATTATTTCAACTTTGCCCTGTTTTGTGTACTTAACTGCATTATCAATAAGATGTGAGAAAACCTGGTTGATGCTATACTCATCTGCTAAAATTGTTGAACTATCCGTCTTGTCTATTAGAGAAAACTCTATACCGGTCTGATCTGCTTTCTTAATGTATTCTGAATAAATATTCTCTAAAATATCCTTAACCAAGTCAATGTTCTTAAAAATTGCTTCATAAGTTCCGGTTTGCATTTCGGACATATTAAGTATTGTTTCTATTGTTCTAATTATTCGTTTGCTGGAGGTATACATATAATCAAAACTTTCTTTCAGGTTTTCTGTCATACTTTCTTGAAGAGCTTCCCTAATCATTTCTACAGAATTAAGAATTACGTTTATCGGCGTGCGCACCTCGTGCGACATCAGTGCAAGAAATTCGGATTTCAGTTTGTCTGAACGTTCGACCCTCTCTTTTGCTGCGATTAATTCCGACACCATTCTTTTCCGCTCGGTTATATCTTCCTTAATTTCTACGAAGTGAGTAATTTTTCCCCCAGCATTTTTAATCGGAGAAATCAAGGCAGACGCCCAGTATAACTCTCCGTTTTTTTTCTTATTACAGATTTCTCCGTACCAATCGTTACCGGATTTTATTGTCTCCCAAAACTTTTCATATTCTTCCGGCGGAGTTTTACCGGACTGAAGCAGCCGCGGATTTTTTCCGATAACTTCCTCGTAACTGTAACCCGATAAGTCTGTGAATCCCGGATTGGCAAACTCAATGTTTCCGTTTATATCTGTAATCATTACGCTTGCAAAACTTTGTTTAACGGCTTGCGAAAGTTTACGAAGCTCTTCTTCCTTTTCTATGAACTCGACTGCATAAGAAATATCGGAAGCCAATTCCAGAAGCAAATCTATCTCTTCTTTATTGAAAAAATTTTTCTCAATGGAATACAAGGAAATTACACCTTTAATTTGATCTTCAATTTTGATCGGAAGAGCTATAGAAGAACGAAAATCTTTTTTTAAAGCCCTTTCACGCCACGGCAGCATTCTTTCATCATTTTCAATATCGTTGCACACAAAATATTTTCCCTGCCGGATTGCCGTTCCAGTAGGACCCCGGCCTTCCGGCACATCGTCAATCGAAATCTTTATCAGTTCAAGATAATCTTCTGTGCTGCCGTAAAAAGCGATTGGATTTACAAAGTGTGTTTCCTGATCTACCATTCCAATCCACGCCATTTTGAATTTTCCCTGTTCAACCGCAATGCGGCATGCTTCATTGAGTAACTGCTTCTTATCGTGCAGCCGTATCATTGTCTGATTTGTACTGCTTAAAAATGCGTAAACACGATTGAGTCTAATAGATTGTTCAATCAACGCGTTGCGTTCTTCCTCAGCATTTCGAAGACGCGCAAAATATTTTTTCTGTCGTCTTCGCCAAATTAAATAGTTCAGTGTGGTAAATATTGCTGTAACGGTTAAAACAAAAATTGCTGTCTGAGCTGCCACCTCTTCATAATAAAAATATCCTGCGATAATTAAGAAAAGCAACAGAGGAATAAAAAATGTTATCCATCCAGATTTTTGAAGTTGATGATTATTAGACACATTCACTCCAAATATTTTTAAACGTACCAATCCGTGCGTGTTAACGGCAGCCTGCTCTCGCCCCGATCCGGTTTTACAAGAAGAGTCTGATAAATAGTATGCCGCCCGGTTTGAAAGCCGAGTGCAGAGCCGGCATGGTTTAAACGCCAAATGCGGTAGGTGGGTTCATCCGTTAATTTGCACGCCTCATCGTGATGTGCTTCTAAACGCCGGCGCCAGTGGCGAAGTGTGTGCATATAATGTTCCCGCAGACTTTCAACGTCGCGCACTTCAAAGCCGCATCTCTCTGCAATGCGCAGTGTGGTACTTACCGGCACTAATTGACTGTCGGGAAAAATGTATTTGTCAGAAAATGTTACGCTGCTTTTTCTTCGATCGGTTGGTGTTGAATCTATGACAGGCATTTTTAAACCGGAAGCAAGTCCGTGGTTAAGAAAAACACCACCAGTTTTTAACAATCGCCAAGCTCTTTCAAAATATTCAGGAAGCATTGACTCGCCCACATGTTCAAACATTCCCACACTAACTAACTTATCATAACCTTCCGGTTCTTCAATATCGCGATAATCGCATAACTCCACGCGGCATAGTTCTGATAATCCTTCCCGGCTAATGCGCTCGTTTGCAAATTGAGCTTGCGGCTGGCTAAGTGTAATACCCAATGCAGAGACACCATATTTTTTAGCAGCGTGTATAATTAATCCACCCCATCCACAACCGATATCTAAAAGACGCTCGCCGTGGAGTAAACGCAGTTTACGGCAGATGTAATCAAGTTTCCTCTCCTGGGCTACGTCTAAATCTTCATCCGGCAAAATGAAATACGCGCACGAGTAAACCATCAGTTTGTCAAGCCACAACGCAAAAAAATCATTCGATACATTGTAATGGTAAGTAACGGCTTGTCTATCCCTTTCTTTGGAATGAAGTGCTCCTTTTAATTGAACGGCTTGACGACCAACGCGCTGTTTGCTGTCTGAAGGAAGTTTTAAGAGCTGTTTGCCAAGATAAATTTTTTGGGCAAGACTTAAACGCACTCCTCCTTTTTGAAGAAGATAATCAGCCATTCCGAACGCAGCTTCGATGTCGCCTTCAATATCAAAATCGTTGTAGATGTATGCTTCACCAAGTGTAACTTCGTTCAGCGGGAGGAACATTTTTCGCAAAGCGCCGGGGTGTTGAAGAACCATCGTAAAAAGCGCTTGCTCACCGCGTTCGGGATTCCATATACTGCCTTCCCAAAAGCGCACTGCAAAATTGCGCGGTTGATAATCACAAAAAATTTTTTGAAGAATTGAAAGACTAGTACGAACATTTTTGTCTTGGACTAGAATCTGTTTTGTTTGCATGATTCTTCCCTCCTTTTTTAAGAGTGATAAATCTTCGAAACAATTTTAGACCCTTCAATTTCAGGAAATGATTACTCGGGTGATGTAAAGCAATATTTAGGTATCTCCATTATTACCGGGCAGTTTTTTCAGACGGCTTCTTGCCGAGTAGCCAAATGAAAAACCAGGTGTAAAGAATCTGGACAAAAATAACCGTCGGAAGCAGAAAATGCATTCTTCCAAACAAATCCATCAAACCGGGCATCAGATTGAAAATAGTTGGAATGTTTAGCAGGTTCAAAATTACGATTGCCGAGAGCAATAATCTACTTCCCTTAAAATACCACCAACAGAAAATGCCATAACCCGTCTCAACGATTATTGCAAGCAACGGTATACTCTGTATGTTTAACCCGAAAGTAAGTGCGGTTGAAAACGGTGTTAGTTGTATATCCGGTTCGTGAAGAAGAAGATCGAGAACAATATGTGAGAGAATGCCTAACCCTATGGCTATTCCAAGCGACTGTTTCTTAAATCCTATGCTTATAACAAACCACACCAATACTGCAAGAACAACAGTTGAAAGTATGGAATGGGACCAAGCTAAATATCCTAAATGAACTTTAGAGTTTTCAACTGTGAAGAATTCTAAACCGGCATAATTGAAGATCACCCAAAGTAGTTCAATAAATTGAACTGCTATCAACAGCCAAATCATTCCAGCAGCAGGGAATTTCTTCTTTAATAAAAGAGCCGTTGCGGCGTGGTTGATTGCATACATTGTGTTCTCTCCTTTTCGTTAAGTTATTTAATGCTATGCACGTTACTGTAATAAATGTATCATCTTCTTTGCTAACCTTGGGTCTCATAGTTTGATATCTATATTCTAATATAATAATCACAGTACATTTCCACCATAAAAAGCGTGAAAAACAATGTGTGTTTTGCAAAGGCATACACTCACATAAGATAATAATAAAACGATACAAAAAAGAGAACCAAAGAAAACGTTACTGTTCCGAGAAAGCTGTAAAACTTGTCCAGCACTTGAATGTTGTCGAATCGCCATTTCTGCAGGTGTGCATAGTATGCCCTTCCGTCTATTAAAGCAAAGCAGGATACTGCAAGTGCAATCGGGATAAAATTGCCAGTAGATTTACTTATGTAGACGAGGCCTCTGGTAGCGGTGTGTATGAGAGACGTTAATACTCTTTCTAGAACACCTAACCATTGAATCGCTAAATTCTCCGACGATTTGTTAATCGTTTCCTCTGCGT
>JBFLWC010000313.1:0-6380 GCA_040758415.1 Bacteroidota bacterium
TAATCAAATTTATTTTAATCTGCCTTCCCTATTCAGATCTTCTTTTTCACATTTCACGGTTTTGTTCATTTCTCAATTAAATTTTATTTTTGTCTCAACTACAAAGTGAGGCAATAATGAAGCACAATCATTTCTTCTATACATGGCGGATTCCTTTCTCTTATCTTTCCGTCATTTCGTCTTTCTTTCTTTTCTTTTTTTCTTCATTCCTTTTTTTCTTTACAATCCTCAACGCACAAAACAATTCATATCTTCTCCGCTTCCCATCGCTCAATAACGATGGTTCTAAAATAGCTTTCTCTTTTCAGGGTGATATATGGACTGTTTCATCAGCCGGCGGAAGAGCTGTGCGTTTAACTATTCACGAAGCATACGAGAGCAATCCGAAATTCAGTTCCGATGGAAAACAGATTGCCTTTTCGGGCGCGCGCTACGGCAACAACGACATATTTGTAATTCCATCCGAAGGCGGAACACCTAAACGGTTAACGTATCATTCGGGTGCAGACAATATTTCGAGCTGGACAAAAGACGGCAGAATTTTGTTCGGCACGTCAAGAGAATTCAATCAGATAGAGAGACCGCAAGAAATTTATTCTATCTCCTCGCAAGGCGGAACAGAATACCGCTTTATGGATGTTGTTGGATTTGACCCGATAATGTCTCCCGACGGAAGATTCGTTGCATTCGTACGCGGAGATATTAATCCGATCTTTAGAGAAGAATACCGCGGCTCATCAAACAGAGACGTATGGCTTTACGATGTAAAAAATAAAAAATACTCGAAGCTTTCAGAATTTGATACAAACGACATCTTTCCTCAGTGGAGCGACAGCCGAACAATTTACTTCTTAAGCTCGAACAGCGGTAGATACAATTTATATAGAGTTACGATTAACGAAGACGGCAAGCCGACATCACAACCCGAGCAACTCACTAACTTCCAGGGAAAAGATCACTCGATAAGATATTTTGGAATATCCGGCGATGGCTCTTCAATAGTCTTCGAAAGAGATAAAAATATTTATTTGATGAAATCCACCGGCGGCATACCTCGTAAAGTTGATGTGGAGATCGGTGCAGACGACCGTTTTGATCCTGTTGAATTCAAAACCTTCACGAGCAACGCAAACCAATACGCAATATCACCAAACGGCAAACTTACTGCATTAATTATTCGCGGGGAAGTTTTTGTAAAAGAGAACGATAAAGAAAAAAGCAGAAGCGTTAATATTTCCGATAACCCTTTTAGAGAGATGGATGTTGTATGGATGAACGATTCAACAATAATCTTCACATCGGACCGCGAAGACAACAACTTTGAACTGTATCTTGTAAAGTCTGAGGAGAAATCTCAATCGAATATTTTTAAATCGCTAAAGCACCGGATAATTAGATTAACAAGGACGGATGAAGATGAATCCTCGCCGGTAGTTTCACACGACGGGAAGAAAATTGCTTATCAGAAAGGAAGAGGTGTTCTCATTGTTTCAGATATTTCTGCCGATGGAAAATTGAGCAACGAGAAAATTCTCATAGACGGTTGGGCAACACCAAGCAAACTTTCATGGAGTCCGGATAACAGATGGCTGGCTTACTCGTTAGAAGATTTGTATTTCAACGAGGAGGTCTACATTCACGCCGCCGATAATTCAAGCAAGCCGGTTAATGTAAGCATGCACCCGCGCAACGATTCTTCCCCGTTTTGGAGCGCAGATGGCTCCAAGCTCGGATTTATTTCCGGAAGGAACAATCGCAGCAACGATGTTTGGTTTGTTTGGCTGAAGAAAGACGATTGGGAAAAAACAAAACAAGATTGGGATGAAAAAGAACCTGCTGTTGAAAAAAAAGATGAAAAACCAAAAGACAAAGGAGATAAGAAAGACAGTGTTAAAGTAAAACCGATCAAAATTGATTTTGAAGACATTCACGAGCGTGTAGTTCAAGTAACAAATTTCCCTGGAGATGAATCGAATGTTATCATATCCAAAGACGGCGAGACATTTTACTACGTTGGTTCAAGTAGTACTGCAAAGGGCCGCGACCTTTACAGTATAAAGTGGGATGGAAAAGACCTGAAAGAAATTACAAAGGGAGGGTCTAATCCGGCCGGAGTTACGATGGACCGCGAAGGAAAATATTTATACTATATGAAAACGGAGGGTCCGCTTAGCAGACACGATTTGAAAGCAGATAAATCAGAACCGCTGCCATATTCTGCAAAAATGAAAATTGATTATCCTGAAGAACGCTCACAAATTTTTGAAGAAGCCTGGCGCACAATTCGTGACGGATTTTATGATCCGCAATTTCATGGCAAAGATTGGAATGCTTTGCACGATAAGTATAAAGAACTTTGTATCACTGCCTCCACAAGTAATGATTTCAGGGATATGTTCAACAATATGCTCGGCGAGTTGAATTCAAGCCACACAGGATTTACGGCGCCGGAAAGAGCCGAAACACAAAAAGATGCAACCGGTTTGCTTGGCGTTGAATTAATGCCTGTAAAAGATGGAATGAAAGTGATACGTGTAATTCCAAATTCGCCTGCAGATAAATCATCAAGCAAACTTTTTGTTGACGACTTAATTACAGCAGTTGATGGCTATCAATTAAAAGAAGAAGAGAATTTTTATTCTTTACTCAACACTAAAGTTGATGAAAAAATTCTTCTGAGCATTAAAGGAAAAGATGGAAAGGAAAGAGAAGTTGCAATTCGACCAACGGCAAATTTACGTCAGCTGCTGTATCAAGAGTGGATTCAAGAGAGAAAAAAACTTGTTGATAAATTTTCGAATGGAAGATTAGGGTACATTCATATTCAAGGAATGGATTTTCCGAGCTTTGAAGTGTTTGAGCGTGAACTGACTGCAGCCGGTTACGGAAAAGAAGGATTGGTTGTTGATGTTCGTTACAACGGCGGCGGGTTTACAACAGATTATTTGATGACGGTTCTAAACTACAAACAGCACGCTTACACAATTCCGCGGGGTGCCAGTAATAATCCTGAGCGCGATAAGAAAAATTTCCGCAGTTACTACCCAACCGGCGAACGCCTGGTTTTTGCTGCGTGGATGAAACCATCTATTGCTCTTTGCAATGAAGGAAGCTATTCCAACGCAGAAATATTTTCTCACGCATACAAAACACTTGGCATAGGAAAATTAGTTGGTATTCCTACAAACGGTTCTGTTATTTCAACCGGCGGAAAAAGTTTGATTGACGGTTCGTTTGTCCGGCTGCCCTTTAGAGGATGGTTTGTTAAAGCTACCGATAAGAATCAAGAATTAGGTCCTGCTGTGCCGGATATTATTGTTCAAAACCCGCCTGATTGGATTTCAAAAGGAGTTGATGAACAGCTCAAAGCAGCAGTAGATGAGCTGCTGAAAGAAATTGATGCGAAAAAATAATTTCATTCTCTCACTTATGACCCTGAAAGACGAAAAATCTTCAAGGTTTTTTTATTAACCCACGTTACGTATAGGAAATAGTATCCTTTGCGGTCTTTGCGCTTTCTTTGCGATCTCTGCGTGAAATGTCTTTCTTTTTCACGCAATGACGCAAAGTTTTACGCTAAGACCGCAAAGAAATAAATTCTGCGTAAGGTGAGTTAATAAATCTTCACGTGAAAGTGGAACCGCGATGCATTAAAAAAGTAGAATGAAAATACAAATTTTTTCCCATTGTGACATTGTGAAATTCATATTTATACTAATCTTAACAATCGTTCCTTCAGTATTAGCACAGAATGAAAGATCCAAAAGCGATGAAACAAAAAATTTTTCTGGAAAAGACACCATCAGACATTTAAAAATCTATAAGCAACCCGACAGCGTCTCGCATAAACCTTTATTGGAATTAAAAACAATTTTAAACAGCGTGAACTCAAACATCGGGGAAATGAAAATGATGAGAGAAACGATTCCGAAAAGTGAAAATTTTACTAAAGAAGAAATTGCAAGCGGCTTAAGCAGAAACGAACTGACTGCTTACAAGAAAAACAAAGAAGTTCTTTTCAATATACTTCAAGAAAAATATGATGAAAGCTGGTGGTATAGAGTAAAAAGCCCAGGACAATTGATTGGAATACCTGATTGGGTAATTAGAATTCTTCAGTTTGGACTTCTGTTATTATGATGTTACTCCAAAAAGTCTCTTTGCTTCTGTGCCTCGGCTGTGAAAAGTGTGTTACTCAATTAGCACAACACGGAAATACAAGGTTAGATAATTTTTTTCTCTTTCAAATCTTCATACAGCTTTTCGTAACTTGTAAATTGTATTCCTCCCCAGCCCAATTCTTTTGCAGCGCTAACGTATTCTTCAGCATCATCAATATAAAAATGTTTTGACGGCGGCTGCTGTGTAAATTCTTCAACAGCACGGAAGATTTTCTTTTCGGGCTTTACCGCTCCAACCTCGAATGAAAGAATTTGTTTATCAAAGTATTTCAAAAAATCATAGCCGCCCCATCCGTACTTTTTATGAATCAGATTCGTATTAGAAAGAAGCACAAGCTGGTAATTCTTTTTTAGAATCGGAAGTAACCCCACAACCCGGTCATCAATCTTAAATACGCTAGAGAACAATTTGCAGAACTCTCTACCGAATAATTTATAATTTACCCACTCAAGTGCAACAGTCAAAAATTCTTCCGTGTGAAGATTGCCCCGTTCATAATTGCGATGAATTTCATAATTGTCTTTATAAAGTTGTACAAATCTGTCTCCCAGACCGTTCTGAATTTTGTTAAGCTTGGCAATTATCGGGGCATAGTCAAACGGAACTAAAACGTTGCCAAGATCGAAAACTAATGTTGAATACATATTTCTTCTAATTTGGATAATTGTGATACAAGATAAAAATAATTGCGTCAATGGAAAAGAATATTCTGGTTAGAATAACACTCAAAGCAACTAATCTTTATAACCAATCATTAGCGAAAAACCGAAGCTAGTATCTTTCCTCTCAATTTTTTTTATTCCCGCTCTTGTTAACCAATCTTTCACCTCTGATTCTGTGTATGTGTCGCCGCATTCCGTTCCAACAAGCATGTTCAAAGCAAAATAAGCGCCGTCCGGCGGTTCGGTTCGATCTTCGTTCATTACCCAATCTTTGATAACGATTTGACCACAGCTGTTCAATGCGTTGTAACATTTTTTTATTAGCATTTTATTCTCATCGAAACTGTTTATGTGAACTATTGCCGAAAGAAAAATTAAATCATATCCGCTGCCAAAATCATCGGTAAGATAATTACCTCCACATAATTCAATTTTACCGCTTGACTTTTCTGCTTCTATATATTTTTTAGTAATCGGAATAACATCCGGCAGATCGAATAGAACAGCATTTATGTTAGGATTTCTTTTTATGAATTCCGTTGCAAAAATGCCTGAGCCGCAGCCAACGTCAAGCATATTGTTCACATTTGAAAGTTCGAGCATCATTGCTGTTATCTTTGCTTCTTTAGCCCCCCGATAGTGCATTGCACCAATGAACGCTTCGGACCAATTTATTCCGATAGATTTAAGTTCTGCAACAGTAGTTCCAGCTTTAACAGCTTCTGTTAAAGTGCTCCAGGTATTCCACAAACCGATTGAGTGAAATAGTCCGCCCATAAATTCCGGTTTACCTTTAACTAAATATTGTGATGCGTTTCCAGAGTTATAAAATTTTCCGTGAACCTTGCGTAAAAAACCAAGTGCAACGAGTGCGTTCATCAATCGTTCTGTTGCGCGTTCGTTGGTTTTAGTTTGACGGGCAACTTCCGAAGCGGGTAAAATATGTTTGTCAAGAATAGTAAATAGATCGAGTTCAATTGCCGTTAGAAGTATTCTGCTTTGTTGAAATGAATTTGCAAGCGCACGGATTTCATCCGGTTTGAGGTATTCATTGGGAGTGTTCATAATTTATCTCACATTTGGATCTCCTCCTTGGTCTCCTCCTTCATAAGGGGGATCAAGGGGGAGGTCATTAAATTCGTCTTCTGAATCCTTCGCCAAGAACTTCGTGGACGTTGTAAATAATAACAAATGCTTTCGGGTCAACTTCTTTAACGACATCGATAAGTTTTGTAACCTCGCGCAAAGGAACAACAGTTAGAAGCGTTTCGCGTTCAACGTTTTTGTAAACGCCGCGTGTATTTATTGCCGTAACACCGCGTCCCAGGTTTTTCATAATCTCTTCAGAAATTTCATCGAATTTATCCGAAATAATGTAAGCCGCACGGGCGTAATCAAATCCGTCTATTATCGCGTCAATCAAACGTGCAGAAATAAATAAAAGAAAGAGTGCGTAAAAAGTTAGCACAAGCGCAGGGCGGTCTGGCGAAAGATGTTTTATATCTATTATTAATCCTGCAAGTGCAATTACAAAAA
>JBFLWC010000314.1:0-4154 GCA_040758415.1 Bacteroidota bacterium
GCCTTTATAAAATCCGGACTCAACCAAGATAGTACTGATTCCTTTCTTAGTAAAATTATCACCAAAGGCGCGCGGTTCAAAATCGTCTTTATAACGTGCTATCTGTCCGGGAATAAAATTGGAAAGCACTTCATAGACTTTGCAAATAACCTGCATGCTTTTTTCCCGAACGTAGTTTATACTTTTAGCATAATCTACCGGCGGTGCTAATAAAGAAATTGCCGACGTTTTGTTTTTTCGTCCTGCTGTATAATAACTGTTTTGATCGTGCATGTTAAATGCAAATGCAGGTTGAATTTTATTCGCATATTGCCAAAGTATTTCAGATTCAGGAGATTCAAGCCGCAGTGTATCGCGGTTGAGGTCTATGTTAAATGCGTTTTCGCGTTTATATTTTTCTGCACCGTCTGGATTCAGCATAGGTATAAAATGGAATGTGGTTTTACTTAACAGGTCGGTTCTAAATTTGTTGTATATATCGGCAGCACTGAAAAGGTTGAGAATGTCAAACAGAGCTGCAGTTGCAGTACATTCGTTGCCGTGCATTTGAGACCAGGCTAAAATTTTCGTTTTTCCTGTTCCAAACGAGATAGAAAAAATTTCTCTTCCTTCAACTGAACAACCAATCATCTCAATTCTGAATATTTCTTTTTCCCCAATTTCGTTTACAAGGTTAACTACATCGGCGTGTTTTATAATTTCTATGTTGAGTTTTTGCTCACGGTATTTTTCGTAATCGTTAAAAAGAGAATTGAACAGTTCGTTGGAATTCAAATCGCACTCCGTATTTTTTGTTTGTTGATTTTGAAACAAGTTTGATACAAATTTAACTCAGCTTTACAAATAATTAAAGAAGAAATTTCAAATCCAGGAGGAATAATGGCAACCGATACTTTAAAGATTGGATCGCACGCACCTAACTTTAATCTAACGGCAACAGACGGCAGAAATTATTCGTTAAATTCTTTTGCCGATAAGAAAGCACTGATAGTAATTTTCAGCTGTAACCATTGCCCGTATGTTCAAGCGTACGAAGAGAGAATTATGGAAATTCAGAAGGACTATGAAAAAGATATACAAGTAATCGCAATTAACTCAAACGAAGAAATAAATTATCCCGAAGACTCATTCGACATGATGAAAAAACGCGCAGCACTTAGAGGATTCAACTTTCCTTATTTGAGAGATGACACACAATCAATTGCAAAAGAGTATGGCGCAACCCACACACCGGAAATTTTTCTTTTTGACTTTGAAAGAAAATTAGTATTTCATGGAAAGATTGACGACAATTGGCAGGAGCCGAAAAAAGTTAAAAGCAAATACTTGCGTAACGCTCTCGATGAATTGCTTAACGGAAAACAAATCTCTGTTCCAGAAACATTCACAATCGGCTGCACAATTAAGTGGAAGAGATAATTTGTTCTTATAAGAGAAAGCTGCTGTAAATTTATCCAGCATCTAGTATCCAGCATCAAGTATCCTGCATCTTGCATCTCCCGAAGGGACTAGCAGTATCCAGAATCTATCAAACCGTTTTTCCTAAGCTATATCTTTTTCTTTCATTTGAATCTAAGAATAATTTTCTCAAGCGAATAGATTTAGGAGTTACCTCAACCATCTCATCGTCCTGGATATATTCCAGGGCTTCTTCAAGCGAGAATTTAATTGCAGGTGTTATTTTAACTGATTTGTCGGAACCGGAGGCGCGCATATTGGATAATTTTTTTCCGCGCTGAATATTTACTTCAATATCATTTTCTTTGTTGTGCTCGCCAATAATTTGTCCTTTGTAAACTGCATCACCCGGTTCAATAAAAAATTTACCTCTATCCTGTAAAGAATCAATGGAGTACGCGGTAGCCGGTCCTTCATCCATCGAGATAATAACGCCGTTAGTAGTTTTGTTAATTGCACCTTTGAAATACTCATACTGGAAGAAACGATGGTGCATAATACCTTCGCCCGAAGTTGCTGTTAGAACTTTAGTGCGTAATCCAACAATACCGCGTGTGGGGATGTGGAACTCGAGTTTATTCATGCTGCCTTTATTTTCCATCTTTATTAATTCACCTCTACGTTGTCCCGCTAATTCAATTACTTTGCCGGTAAGTTCTGCGGGCACATCAACAACAAGAATTTCAATCGGCTCGGCTTTCTTTCCGTTTATTTCTTTATAAATAACTTTCGGCTCGCGTATCTGAAGCTCGTAACCTTCGCGCCGCATATTTTCAATTAGAATTGATAAATGTAAAATTCCTCTGCCTGAAACTTTGTATGAGTCCGGTGTAGATGTATCTTGAACACGAAGCGCAACGTTATGTTCAAGCTCTTTATAAAGCCGATCTCTGAGTTGACGCGACGTTACATATTTTCCTTCTCTTCCGTAGAAAGGTGAATTGTTCACTGTAAACGTCATACTGATTGTTGGTTCGTCAATCGAAATAATTGGAAGCGGCTCCGGGTTAAAAGAGTCTGAAATAGTATCTCCAATATCTATCTCTTCAATACCTACTATTGCACAGATATCCCCGCACTGAACTTCTTCAACTTCTACTCTTGCCAAACCATCGAATAAAAATAATTGTTTTGGGATTGCATTATGAATTGAACCGTCTCTTTTGATAATGGATAATTTTTCGGTTCTTTGCAAAGTTCCTCTGAAAACTCTTCCGATTCCAATTCTTCCAACATAATCGCTGTAATCGAGAGAAGTAACCTGGATTTGAGTTGTTCCCTCAAGAAGAGGAGGAGCAGGAATATCTTCAATAATAGAATCTAACAAAGGAGTTAAATTTTTTCTAACAGCACCTAAATTTTTTACAGCCCAACCTTCTCTTCCACTTGCATAGACAACTGGAAAATCTAGTTGGTCTTCATTTGCATCCAATTCAATAAACAGGTCGTAAATTTCATCAAGCACTTCTTGCGGACGATTATCCGGTCTATCTATTTTATTGATAACGACAATTGGTTTTAAATGAAGAGCGAGAGCTTTTTCTAGAACAAAGCGCGTTTGCGGCATCGGTCCTTCGAAAGCATCAACAAGAAGCAAAACTCCGTCTGCCATTTTTAAAACACGCTCAACTTCACCGCCAAAATCTGCGTGGCCGGGTGTGTCTATTAAATTGATTTTAAAATTTTTGTAAGGGATGCTTATATTTTTTGCAAGAATAGTTATACCGCGTTCTCTTTCAAGGTCGTTGGAATCCAAGAATCTTTCCCGCACAATCTGGTTTTTTCTAAAAACGCTGCACTGTTTCAAAATTTGATCAACTAAAGTGGTTTTACCATGATCTACGTGCGCAATTATGGCAACGTTTCTAATTTCTTTCACTACTACTCCGGTTTTTAAAAAGTCGTCTGATTACTGAAAAGTTTTTAATCTTAGGTAGAATGTATGATGTGTGTAAAACTAAAAAATGACCCACAAGAAAAATTGTAAGCCACTTAATTTTTGATACAATTCTTACATCGCTAAAAACTAACTAATACAAATATAGCACAAAATATTTTTACAAAGATTGAAAAATTCTTCTTGACAATAATTCTTTTATCTGTTATGTTCCAAACGTTTCAAAATTATAAAATACTTTTTAACGGGGTTAAAATGAAAAAAGTTGTTATAACACATGCTAAAAGAACTCCAATCGGAGCTTTCAACGGCTCGATTAGTAGTTTAAGTGCGCCTCAGCTTGGCAGTATTGTTTTAAAAGCACTTTTAGAAGAGTCTAAAATTAACCCATCATTTATTGATGAAGTAATAATGGGAAATGTTATCACTGCGGGATTGGGTCAAGCTCCGGCGCGTCAAACAGCTTTGTATGCCGGATTGCCTAACAAAACTGAATGTTTGACTATTAATAAAATGTGTGGCAGCGGATTGAAAGCTATTATGCTTGCCCATCAGGCAATTTTGTGCGGTGATGCGGATGTAATTATTGCAGGCGGGCAGGAGAGCATGTCGAACGCTCCTTATCTTTTACAAAATGCCCGCAATGGTTATCGTTTAGGAAACAATTCGATATACGATACAATTCTACTTGACGGTTTAACAGATGTCTATGACAAAATTCACATGGGAAATTGTGCAGAAGCATGTGCAAAGGAATTTAACTTCACACGAAAAGAGCTGGATGATTATGCTGTCCTTT
>JBFLWC010000315.1:0-7372 GCA_040758415.1 Bacteroidota bacterium
ATCTTTCTCTTCAAGGTTTTCTAACTGTCCCCAGTAAATTTCAAAACCTTCTTTTTTCCTCTCATCTTTGGCAATAAAGTCTTTTATCCGTTTGATATATTTTTCTATTTCATCTTGATAAAAGTTAACCGCGTTCTTACCGATTTTTAATAGAGACAATTCCGAGTCAAGTTTGTCTGCATCAATAACACCAATCCAATTTTTTTGATAAGTGGAATAATCCAGAGCATCAATATTATCGCCGAGCTCGTGATTAATTTTAGCAACTTGCCCGCTAACAGGCGAGTTGAACTGAACAGATCTCTTTCCCTGTTTAATGCTGAAGAGCGGCTGACCCTTTGTAATATTCATACCGAGATTTGGAAATTCAATGCTGTCTATTTTGCCGATTAATTTTTTTGCAAAGTCATCTATTCCTACTTTCACAGTTCCGTCTTGTGCTATTTCTGCCCAGCAGTGTCCTTCCGAAATAAACACTCCGCCCGGTATTGCAAACTCGCCGGTGCTAAGTTTTTCAGATTCGGTAAGATGGGTGATATGTATACGAGGTCTAAGCTGCTTCTGAATTCTATCCTGTCTTTTAACTAAAGATTTTTTTGTAAACACAAGCAGTTCATCTTCTGTGAATGGTTTTTGAACGTAATCCATCGCGCCGTATTTCATACAATCAACTGCAGTTTCAACTGTTGCATAACCTGTGATGATGACAACGTCAATATCCGGACGGAGGTACTTGATTGTTTTTGTAACCTCAACACCATCCATCTCTGGCATTTTCAAATCTGTAAAAACAAAATCGTAGTGATGTGACTTAATAAGATTGATCGCCTCGGGGCCTGAATTTACAGTATCAATTGAATAGCCATCTAAAACAAGAATTTTTCGGAAGCTGTCGAGAATTACATTTTCATCGTCTACGCATAAAATTTTTGCTTTTGGATTTGGCACATCCGCGCGTTTTAATGAAACTGCTTCTTTGCTGAAATCTACACGAACGCTTTCTTCAAGTATTGTTTTTCGCTCTTTGCGGAGTTTTTTTTCATTTACTGTTTTGATTGCGAATCTGATTATAATATCTGCAATAATGAAAATGATTACAGCTAATATGAAAAGCGGCATAACTCTCCTCCTTGATTTTAAAATTTATGCTCTGTCGGAACTGCACGGAATTAATAATTTCATCTCGTAATCAAGCGCGGTCGGAATTAATCTGTAAATCCATCCATCGAAGTAAGGGTCTTTTTCCAGCAGCTCAGGTTCTTCTAACAATCTGTTGTTCTTCGCAATTATGATTCCGCTTATTACAGCGTATAGTTGATGTGTGAGATCATCTTCCGTTTCAAATTTTGCAGATGGTGCTGCTTGTGTTAAAACTTCGTTGATGTCGAACAGTTCAATCTTTCTAATTTGCTCTAACGTTTTTATGAAAAAATCTGTTGCGCCGATTGATACCGAACCATCCGGTTCTTGATTCATCCAGCCTGAATAGCCGAGGCGAAAATATTTTGAAGGGCACGGAACAAGAATAATAGAATCATCGTGCGCTTTTTTAGACTTCATTAGAATACTGTATTTCATACCGCGGCTAATCACGCTCGTCATTTCATCAACTGTGAATGGTTTTGGAATAAATTCAATTGCGCCGCTGTAGAGTGATTTAACTGCGTTTTCAATTGTAGAATAACCGGTTGTCATCATTACTGGCGTATCAATTCGTTTTGAATTGAGCTTGGATAAAAATTGAAAACCATCCATCTCGGGCAGCATTATATCGCAAATGATAAGATCAAAATCTGTTGTAGAAATTTTTTTAAGTGCCAGGGAAGCGTCGTTAACCGAATCAAAAGAAAAACCTTCTTCTTCGGCAATCTTTGAGATGGAATTAATAACAACTTGTTCGTCATCAATTATTAATATGTTTTTACTATCTTTCATTTAACACTTCTATCAGAATCACTTTTCGGAATGCGAATAGAAAAGGTAGTTCCTACACCTATTTCGCTCTGAACAGAGATCGTTCCGTTATGGTTATCAATAATTCCCCATATCACAGAAAGACCTAATCCTGTTCCGTGCTGTCCTTTTGTTGTAAAGAACGGTTCAAAAATTTTGTTCAGATTTTCTGGCGGAATACCGCGCCCTGTATCTGAAATATTTATTTCTACAAATTTTCTTTCTCCCGCACTGTCTATCCATCCCCACCGCTGCCAATCATCCTGGAATGATGCGCATCCTTCTAGATAACCTTGATTTGGAATTTGAATTTTGTAAATCGGTCCGCCGCAATCCGGGCATTTATTATTTTTTTCTATCAATGAAAAATCGCAAACAGGGCAAGTAAGATTTATCCCGCTCCGCCTCGTCAGATTATTGTGCGCAATTCGGAGATTATGACGGCGACCGCCATATATTGGATCGAGAGAAACAAATCCTTCGTTGCCGTTCGATTTTATTTTTAATAATAAAGAAGGCATTCCGCCAATTTTAACTTCTGCATCAATCAAGCTGTGCATTTTAGGGCACACAGCGTTTTTAATTTGTGTAATTCCTTTAGGCGATAAACTGATTTGTGAAGTTTGAACTGTAATTGTTCCTCCGCTCTGCCCAATTGCATCAATTGCGTTAACAAAAAGATTTACAAAAACCTGCTGGATTTGATTTGCATCGGCTGTAATTTTTGATATTGTGCCGTCAAATCTTTTTACAAGATTGGTTTTGTTAATCTTGAGTTGATTATTAACCACAGCAATTGCGCGGTTGATTATTTCGTTTATATCAATCAAACTTTTCTTTGGAGTAGATTGACGCGAAAAATCCAGCAATCCTTTTACAATCTCTCTGCTGCGAAGCGCTTCGCGAACAATAACGCTGAGGTCTTCCTGTATTTGTGGGTTATCTTTTGTCCGCTTGAGCAGATAACTGCTGTAAGTTAGTACGCCGGTTAGAGGGTTATTAATTTCGTGAGCAACGCCGGCAGCAAGTTGACCGAGCGAAGCCATCTTTGTTGATTGATAAAGCTGCTGATTTATCTCGTCAAGTTTTTTAATCATATTATTAAAAGATTTACCAAGTGTACCCAACTCATCGCTGCTCAAATTTTTTATGACATAATTCAAATTTCCTGCTGCAACCTGGTCTGTAGCTTTCACTAATTCCTTTACGGGTCCATCAACCCACCTTTTAACGAACATTCCAATTATAAGACCGACAGCAGAAATTGCAATTACAGCAAAGATCAATTCGCGCATTTCATTTTGTTGAATCTGTTTGTCTACCTCATCAAGAGAAATTGTTACATCGAGAACGCCAAGAACTTTTGCGCTTTGAGGATGCACATGACAGTCGGCTTCATAACACGATTTTTCGTTATAGATTGGATTTATAATTCCAAGTATTCGAGATGAATCCGGATGCGCACGAAAGACACGTGTTCTCTCTTTCATCGGCAATTTTTCCAACGGCTTATTTTCTGCATGACAGGCGTAACAGCTTTCTGCGCGTTTGTCAAGCATCCTGCCAATATCTTCTTTCTGCGTAGAGTAAATTATTTTCCCCTCTTTATTCAGAATGCGGATATCATTAATTGCCGGATCATTTCCGATTGTGTTTATAATTTCATGAATGTGCTCGCGTTGATTTAGAAGCATTTCATAGCGCGTGCTGTTCTTAACTGTTTCGCTTAGTTGATTTGCATGACGCTCAACTTCTCCCAGCAATACGTCACTTTGCGACTTAATATTGAAGTACGAATAAACGCCGATGATTAAAATTGCAGTTACACTCACAACCAATATGAGTTTTAAGCTGATCTTTCTAAATATTTTTTTTATGCTGTTCATAACTTCTTCTTAAATAGAATCTATCCCCTCGAGACAATTTTTCCGGGAACATTTTTAGGAAACGATTTATCCTCGTGGCAGTCTTTGCAAACCGGATTTTCAAAATTCTTTTCTTGATGACAATCTCTGCACTCTAATGCTGCATGTGTTTCGTCCAGAACTACACCTGTAATTTTATGCTTGAAATTCTCTTGAGTCCACTTGCCGTGGCAATTAATACATTCTCTGTTAAGCCCGCTAAATTTTTTTTTCTCAACATGGCATCTAATGCAAGAAAGTTTCGAATGAAATTTTGCAGAATCAAAACCAGTTCGTTCTTTATGATTAAATCCTTCCTTCACATAATTTGAATGACAACTGCTGCAATTCAGTTTTGTATTGTGACAGTTTGAACAAACCGCATGCTTTTCCTCAGCAGTTTTTGTTTTGAGCTGAGCAGTCTTGTTTTTTGCATGGCATCTTCCGCAGCTTTCGTTTGAATGGCAGCTCTGGCACTCTAATCCAAACAAGTTTGTATGTTCTGAATGATAAAATGTTACAATCTTGCCGGATGCTTTTGGTGTATCAAACTTTAAAGTTGTTGGCGTGATGATTTTAGGGTGAATACGTTTTGTTGTACCCGCATCAGAAAATTTTTGCGCTTCATTTTTTTGCGTAATGCCGTTTTGTTGATGGCATTGCAAACAATCAACACTACTGCTCCAACTACGATGACAATCTAAACACTGGCGATGATACGCCCCTTTCAAATCCGGCTTGCTTACATCTATGCGCTTGCGTGCCAACTCGTGGCAGTCAGAACATCCAATTACTTGTCCCGGTGGATTGTAGTGATGGCACATTCTGCATCCTCCAGACATACCGCTCATTTCTGCATGCAGCAGGTGTGAGAAAACTACCGGCGCGTAAATATCCGTCTGCTCTCTGAATTTATCTATTGTTAGAACCACAGGTCCTTCTTCGGGTAGTTGATCAATTGAAATCATTTTTTCACGCGGACACGGCTTAAGTGCAGGATTCTCCTTTGTGGGGATGTCAATCGAATGACAACTTTTACACGTCAACCCGTCCGATCTGGTTTCATGCTTTTGATTTTGCGCATTAACTATAAGAGCGCAAAATAAAACCGATATGAAAAATTTTGTCTTCATTGCGCATGGCCTCTTACAGAGTATTTAGTTTTTTGCGTTAAAACTTCCGGCACACTTACAATTGGAAATATCATCACAATAATTCTGAATAAAAGAATTTCTAAAGCGATGAATCCTACCGTAACGGAAATTTCTCCTACCGATGGGAAGTAGGAATTAATTTCATACGGCGGTGTATAAGCAACTAAAAAATTATTCATGCGATTCAGAAAAACCCCTAAGATTACAAGAAACGATGCAACAAAAAGTCCGGCCGGTGATTTTAGAACCTGGCGCGACATAAACATCCTAAGCGGAATGATCGCACCAAATAATAATTCGATGGTGAACATCACGCTTGCAGTATTTAATTCGGTCAAATAAACAAACGTTCCGCGTATTACCATATCGCCAATTTTAAATGCGAGATATATTCCGAGTAAAGGACCAATCATACTTCCAAGGTTGGAAAGAACATGTATTTCTGGTTTTAATCCGAACGATCTTGAAGTTATGAGCGATTCAAAAATCACCATTGGTAATCCAACCGAAACGGCAGAAAGCAAAAAGAGAAGCGGGAGAACAGGTGTTTGCCAAAGCGGATGCATTTTCGGTCCGGCAATTACCATTAATGTTCCAAGTGATGATTGATGCAGACACGAAAGCACTACACCGGCAATGATAAAAATAAACATCGTTTTTTCTAATCCTTTGTCAAGCATACGTAAAACTTTATCAAGAGGATTGTTAAAACGTTTTAATAATCCAGGCAGGTTAACTCTTCCTATAAATCTTTCTGTTACAATCGGTAAAAATTCAATATAGAGAACGCACATATAAATTATGACGCAGATACCGACCTCAAAAAGAACTGAACTTCCGTTCCACATTATTAATGGATGCCAAATAAAATAATAACGACCCAGGTCAATCATTACACTCAATGCAACAAATGTATAACCAAGCATTGCGGTTAAAAGAGCAGGACGAATTATTACATGATATTGCTCTTTGTGCATGATGTGCCCCAGTGCTGCAGTTGTAAATCCGCCAGCAGCAAGTGCTACTCCGGCAGCTACATCAAGGCCTATCCAAATTCCCCAGGGATGCTGGTCGTCTAAATTTGTAACAGCGCCAATTCCAAAAATAAATCGTGCAAGCAAAAAGATAATTCCATTTACAACAAGAACAATTAGAGCAATAACAACCGGTGTAAAAAATTTTTTGCTCATCGGTTTTGGTTTGAATTCTTCCATCGCTATATCTCCGCTTCGCTCTCGATTTTTTTTCTGTTTTTGTTTATCCACATAACTCCGCCAAGCAGAGCATAGAGTGCAACAGGCGGAACAAAGTATGCAAAGATTCCGTGCTGAATTGCTTCACTTACGCCGGGCGCAGGGTCCTTTCCGAGTTTTGGAAAATCCAATTTGTCAAAATCTTTTCCAGAAAGATAAATCCATGAAGTTCCGCCAACTTCATACTCGCCATAAACATGATTGGTATAACGATTAGGATAATTTTTAATTTTTTGATGAGCGGCTTTTACTAAATCTTCTCTTCTGCCGTAAGTAACCGCTTCAACCGGGCAAATTTCTGTACATGCAGGCAGCTTTCCCTGTACTGTTCGGTCAAAACAAAAATCACATTTCTTAATATCGGGTTTCAGTGCTTTTTCAAATTCAAAAGCGGGGATTTGAAAAGGACAAGCTACCATACAGTAACGGCAGCCAATGCATCTATTGCTATCCCAAATAACCGAACCATTTTCTTGTTTTGAAAGCGCACCAACTATGCAAGCAGAAACACACGCCGGATGGTCGCAGTGCATACACTGCACTTTTACATCAATGGGAAACTTATCTGCATTATTGTTCTGATACTCGTTGACAACTGTTAATGCTTTATCATCGGGTCGTCTCTTTTGTTTAAATATGTTTCTATCTTTGTATGATTCTAAGGAAGGAGTTTTAAGGTTGTGTGTAATTTTACAAGCCCATTCACATTTACGGCATCCGATGCAAACAGTAGTATCAACTAAAACTCCCATTCGATCTTCCGATAAAATATTTTTTGGAGCGGCTTTAGATTTAGAAGATAACCCGGCTGATGTAATTCCAACAATCGCAGCTGTTTTTAGAAAGTTGCGGCGGGATTGATTCGACATAACTCATCCTCCAAATTTAGATGAGCCTTCTCGAAATGAGGAGGTTCAAAACAGTTATTAATGGACTATTTTGTCCATTTCAAAAATACTACAATTGGAATTTTCTGTCAATCATCTGATTGAAAAATCTCCCTATAACTTTTTTTATCAATAAAAAATTTTTAGTTTCATCTCAGGATTTCCAGAAAATAATATTTGATTTTTTATGGCAAGAGAAAAAAAGCAAGATATTTCTTTAT
>JBFLWC010000316.1:0-13654 GCA_040758415.1 Bacteroidota bacterium
AGACCGTTAAAAATATTTCCAGCGTAGGAAAGAATAAATGTTTTATTAATATCATTGATTGTTTGATTTCCATCAGCTTGTAAAACAGAAAAAGACCCTGTAGAAAAATTTTTGTAAGCAAATCCAAATTTCCCGATAGGACTATTTACCGTCGTACCGATTGAAAAGTAACTGAAATTTTCTGTGGGCTTCGACCAGCCGAAAGATCGGGAACTATAAAATATACTTGCCACTTCATTAATTGGAAGAGCGGCGGGATTTTCAAAAAAAGAAAATGGACTTCCCCGGTTAGCAACAAATGATTCGCCAAGTGCAATGCTTGAAACATCGGTTGTAACATCAAGCGATGTGTTCTTGAATGTGGTTAAGTAAAAAAACGACTGGGCATTAATAATTTCTAAAGCCAGAATAGCCCAAAGAGGAACTAATCGCTTCATTGATAAATCATCTTGTTGTTATTCAGAAATCTATTTTTCTGCTTTAAAAAATTGTGGAAATTTTTTGATTACATAATGCCCGATCATTTCTGCAATCTCTTCCAAGCCAAGAAGGTTTACGTTGATGAGACAATGATAGAGAAGAGGATCTTCAATGTTCTTGTGGAAATATTTCCAGATAAAATTTTTTCTCTCGTCATCCTCTTCTCTGATAAATTCAGTAGCCATCTTTCTCTCTAAATTATAGAGCTGTATCGCATTGTCAATCCTATAATTCAACGGCGCAGCAAGACGCACATGAAAAGCATTCGGCTCTTTTGCAGTTATAATATTAGCTCCTCTTCCAACAATAATTACATCTCCCAGTTCTGCTAATTTTAAAATTGTGTGGGAAGTTTTATGCAGCAGCGAAAGTTTTGACGGTGTAATGCCGATTATCTCTCCGAACCATGAACCAATCTTTGGCGGTTTTTCTTCGGATAAAAATTTTTTGAAATATTCCGGCAGATGATGGTCTTTCACAACTTTTTCAATCAGATCGCGGTCAAAATAAGTCCAATCGTTATAATCCTCGATTGCGTAGTAATTGAAATAGTCAATCAGTTTTGCGCAAATTGCAGCGGTGTCAATTCCTGCTTCGCGGGAAATTGTGATTGTCGGTCCCGGGTTCTTTTTTCTTTTCTGGAATTTTGCTTCTTCAGAATCTTGATAGTTTCTCTCAATATAGATTCGTGCTTTTTCGTAAGGTCCAAGAATTTTCATTTTATACCTCCAGGATTATAATAGCGCATGTTTACAACCTACGCATTTGTTAATGAACAGATTAAAAAATCTGTTCTACACAGCCAAAACCGTTAGCACCGATGAGCAAAACGAGATGCAAGACGTGAGACATCAGACGTGCTTAATAAATGAAATATCTTGTGTTTATTTAGCTTCGTGCTCTCTGTATTCAATCATACCGCCGGCAACACTTTTTGCTTTAAAGCCGTTCTTGTTCAGTAATTCAGTTGCAACTGCAGACCTTCTGCCGCTTCTGCAAATAACTGCAATATTATTCTTCTTATACTTTTTCAGCTCGCTAATTCTATTTTCCAACTCTTGAACCGGAATATTGATTACATCATCAATCTTTCCTAGTTCGCCGGTCAATTCTTCTTTAGTACGTACGTCAAGAATTACAAGTGTGGAATCCGATTTCATTGCTTGTTTTAGTTCGGATACTTTCATCTCCGGCACGCTTTTGCTTTGAGCGAAAAAAATAATGGAGATGGAGAGAATAAAAACTCCTATTAACAAAAATTTATTTCTGTTCATAATTGATCCTTTTATGTTTAGTTTAGATTACACATTCCATTAGCGCATCCGTTGCCGAAAGACGGTACGTCACACCCTCCAACTTTGCAAGACGAATCGTTGCCGAAACTCGGCGTATTTCCTATTGATGCACTGAATGATGAAAAAAGTTTTTTATGATTCTTCGATTGACAATCCGGACAAATTACTTCTTCCAGATTGGCTGATGACCTATGCAGCACTTCAAATTTTTTGTTACAGTCGCCGCATTTATATTCAAAGATTGGCATACCATCCTCAATTTATTAGCCCCACCTAATCCTCCCCAAAGGGGAGGACGTTAAATACCCCGACCAAGCATTTTTCTCTCCCCCTTTGGGGGAGATGGAGGGGGCATTATTTGTAATTTATTGAACTACCTGTGTTGTAATCATTCCAATATTCTCAAGCGATGCTTCGATTTTATCACCGGGTATTACACGCCCAACTCCTTCCGGAGTGCCGGTAAAAATCAAATCGCCTTTCTCAAGAGTCATCCTTGCGGAAATATATTTTACTATTTCAACAGGAGTAAAAATCATATTTTTGATGGAAGAATTTTGTTTCACTACACCGTTCACAGAAAGAGAAATATTTTCATCGCCGCGCAGCCGATAATCCTTTTTCAAAACAACATCGGCAAGAACTGCCGAAGTATCAAAACATTTTGAAAGAGTCCACGGATCGCCCTTTTCCTTAAACTGAAATTGAAGATCGCGTAAAGTCATATCCAATCCAACTGTGTAGCCCTGAATTGCATTTTCCGCCTGATTGTCATCTGCATTTTTAATTGTTTCACCTATGTAAAGAACAAGCTCTGCTTCATAATGTAAATTGTTTGAGTGTGTTGGATGAATTACAGACTCTCCGGAGTAGATTACATTTGATGCCGTTTTTAAAAAGATGATCGGAAACTCGGACACATCGCCGCCAAGTTCCTTTGCGTGTGCAGCATAATTACGTCCAACACAAACTAATTTTCCAATCGGAATTTTTTCATCGCCGTTTTTGAATTTAATAAATCTCATACCACCTTGTTAGATAAAAAATTTAAGAAATAGATTCACTATGCAAAAGATTCTGGATATTAGATAAAAGTGTTTAATATTTAGCATCCAATATCCAGAATCAAGCATCGTCTATCAAGAAAAAAATCAAGAGAAAATATTCCACTACATTCCTGATCAAATATCTTCCAACTTCTAAAAATCCTGCCCAAAGAGCGGGGAATATTTCACTTCTTCAATTCCGGTATTCTTCCCGGTGTCCACGGCGCATTGATTTTTTCCATTTCACTTTCGATAGCTTTCAAATCAATGTCGCTAATCTTTTTTAACTTTTCTATAATTGGCTGAAGTTCATCATACAATGCTTCGTATGCAACTTTTTGATTCTTCGTAACATTGGAAGTAGACCTCCTTTGTGTGCCTATTAATGTCTCCAGTCTGGAACGCAGCGGAACCTGAGCCGGAGGAATTTCTTCCTGGCTTGCTTTTGCTTCGGCACCTGTAAATGTGAAGAGAATTTCATCAAGCTCTTTAGAAACTGCATCTGCGCGCTTCATCAAATCGAATGCAGCAGCAGGTGTGTTGTTTAAAGTCTGTTTTATTGTTTCCATTTTCTTCTGCAAATCCTGAACAAATTTTTCAGTGCCGATTGTTATTCTTGCCAATTCTGCTGCTTTCTTTTGAAATGCAACAAGCTCTGTGCGGTTTGCAGCAGGCAAGGTTGTGTTGCCCAATGGAACGACATTAAAATCTACAGCTTCAACAAGCTGCTTCTCCTCTTCTCGTACAACCATAGTCAAGGCAACTTTGTATTTGCCGGGCATTGCAAGAATACCGCTGTTCTGTTTTGCTATCGGGTCAAATTTATTTTCTTTCGGCGCTACGGGATAAGTGCCTTCGTAACGTAAATCCCACACAGCACGGTTAACTCCTGTGCCGGCTGGCTTTGTAATTTTTTTCACAACATTTCCGGATTCATCAGTAATCGTGAAAATTAAGTATGGGGCTTTTTCCATTTCCTCCGCTCGCAAGTCTTCTATAGACGGCTGTGGAATCGGTTTGCCATCCTTAAATAATGCTTTCTCTTTTTCTCTGCGTTCTGCCCTAAGAGTTTTAGGAACATCTTTTAGATAGTATGTAAACGTTGCGCCGAATTCAGGATTGGATGCTTTGAAATAAGTGGAACCTTGTCCGTAACGCCCGACTTTCTGCAGATACATTAAAGCATCTTTAATAGGAAAAATGTGTGCGTCTTTTTCGAGCATCTGCTTGTTCACCTGTCGCAGCGGAGAATAATCATCAAGTATGTAGAAACCGCGTCCAAAAGTTGCAAGCACAAGGTCGTTTTCTCTTTTCTGAATTGTAATATCTGCAACTTTGATAACAGGTAATCCCGCTTTTAACTGAACCCATTTCTCGCCGCCGTCTACACTGAAATAAAATCCCCATTCGGTTCCAACGAATAACAATTCCGGATTAACAAAATCCTGTTCGATTGTGTTAACAGCTCCGTTTGCAGGAAGATTGTTAGCAATAGATTTCCACGTTTTGCCTTTGTCGGTACTTTTCAAAATATACGGTTTGAAATCATCCCGCTTATGATTGTTGAAGGAAGCATATACAACATTTTCATCAAAGCGTGATGGAAAAATGTCGCTTACAAGTGTGAATTGTGGAACGCCCGGAAATTCTTCAACCTTATGCCAGGTCTTTGCGTCTTCGCTGACTTGAATCAAACCATCGTCGGTTCCAGCATATAAAAGATTTTCTTTCACCGGCGATTCAGCAAACGCAACAATTAAACCGAACTGCGATGTACTGACATCTTTTCCAACAGCATCAGTACTCCAATATTTTCCCATCACAGGAAATGTATTGCGGTCTGTTTTTGTTGATAGATCGCCGCTGATTTCTGTCCAGGTATCTCCGCGGTCGTCGCTTCTGAAAACTTTTTCTGCAGCAGTGTATAAACGAGTTGGCGAGTGTGGACTAATTATCAAAGGAGTATCCCAATACCATTTAAAAGTTTTTTCACCTTTTTTGGGTTCGGGGCGAATGTCAATTTGTTCTCCGCTTTTGCGGTCGTAACGAACCATTCCGCCGTATTGCGATTCTGCATAAACAATGTTGGGGTTAGTCGGATCAATTGCAGTCCAAAAGCCATCGCCGCCGTTTGTTACATACCAATCGTTATTAACAACTCCATCGGAACTGAGTGTGCGCGATGGACCGCCGAAGCTATTGTTATCTTGTGTTCCACCATAAACGTTATAGAATGGAAAATCGTTATCAACATTAACTCTATAGAATTGAGTAACTGGAAGATTAGTTTTGAAAGCCCAATGTTTGCCGGCATCAAAAGTTTCGTAAATGCCGCCGTCTCCGCCAATCAGAAAATGTTTTGGGTCTTGCGGATTAATCCACATTGCATGGTCGTCAACGTGGCGTTCGTTATTGCCGAGCGGCTTCCAGGTTTTGCCCGCATCTTCGGTTACATGCGTTATTGTTTCAACCGAATAAACTTTATCAACATCTTTCGGATCGCAATAAATTTCGTTGTAGTATTGACCCTGCGCTGTATGATCGCTCATCTTTTCCCACGATGCACCGCGGTTTGTAGAGCGGAAGAATCCACTCTTACCTTCTGCGGCTTCAACTATTAAATAAACTACATCCGGGTTAACAGGTGATACGGCTATTCCCATTCCGCCAATATCAACGTTTGGCAAACCTTTCATAATTTTTTCCCACGTAGCGCCTGCATCGGTTGTTTTGTAAACTGCAGATTCAGGCCCGCCCCCAATTTTTGTAAAAATGTGTCTTCGTCTTTGCTCTGAAGTTGCATAGAGAACGTCCGGGTTGCGAGGATCGAATACGACATTATTCACTCCGGTGTTCTCGCTGATGTTCAAAACTTTATTCCAGGTTTTTCCTCCGTCGGTTGTTTTATAAAGGCCTCGTTCGCCTCCGGGCCCCCAAACAGAACCCTCTGCAGCAACGTAAACAACATTTGGATTTCTCGGGTCAATAACAATTCCACCAATTTGGCGCGAGTCTTTCAACCCCATGAATTTCCAATTTTGCCCGCTATCGGTTGATTTGTAAACTCCGCTTCCGTAACCGAGCGCACGTTGATGATTATTCTCTCCGGTTCCAAGCCAAACAACATTTGGATTTGTCGGATCCAGAACTACACTACCCATTGCGTATGCCTGGATAGTATCTGTTAGAGCTGTCCAGGTTGTGCCGGAGTTTGTAGTTTTCCATAAACCGCCGCTCGCACTTGCAACATAATATTCGCTATGGTTATTTGGATTTACTGCAAAGTCTGCAATACGTCCGGACGTGAATGCGGGTCCAATTCCGCGGAATTTTAATCCGCTGAAGGTACTGCTGTTTAATTTCTCTTTCTCTTTTTTCTCTTCATCTTTTTTTTGCGCTGTTATGATGAAGAGAGGGATGCAGAATAAAAAAAATAAAAATTTGACTGCTTTCATAAGTTCCTCTTTTAATTTATTGTTGAAAAAATTTTTAAAAGTTCCGTTTGTTTGAAATGCAGAGACTGTGTTTCACCGCATTGATTTTTTAGAATTACTCTTCAATTGCAAGTTATAAATTTATTGGCGTGGATTCAAAGTAATTCTGTTTTTACAAATTATTTATCTTGCACATAAAAATCCTTATATCATTTCTCTTGGCATAGCAACTATGCGAGAAAAAATCCGTGCTGAAAAATTCATATTTCCGTTTTAATTCTTTGAGATAAATCTTTTAGTGAAGCTCTGCTTTCCATCAACACCGTGACTTATTCAACAGAAGTTACAAAAGTCGATGGGTAGATAGGATCGAGTACAGCTAATTAGTCAAACTGAGTTTCAACATAGTCATACCAAAAGCGCGAGCGTTGCGCTTTTGGTTGTTATGCGAGGTACACCCGTATTATGATTCGAAAAGTTGTCTTGCTAAAGCTGATTGCCGAATGATGGAAAGGAGGGTACCAATTCTTAATACAGTGTGGTTAGGTACCGGAATGGTAATTGTAGATGTTTCAGTACGCTTTTGCATAATAACGTGGCTTCCCTTTTGGCGAATATTAAGAAACCCTTGATCAGATAAAATTTTACAAACCTCGCGACCAGACAGTCTTCGAAGTTTACCCAACTGCAACCTCAAGCCGCGTGACGAATATTTCGGTATGTAACCTTTCCTCAATTTCAGTTGGAGAAGCCTCTTCGAAGAATAATTCCAACGCTTCTTTTAAATTAGCATGTGCCTCTTCGACGGAATTTCCTTGGCTTGCAATGTCCAATTCAGGACATAAGGCAACAAAACCATCGCCTTCCTTTTCAATTACTGCCGTCAGTTGATATTTATTTTTCATTGGCTCTCTTTCAAAGGTAAATTACAATTCAAATATAGTCTGTTAGCTGGCAATCTCCAAGAAAACCATTTCCCTCCTCCCATATGATATTCAATATCCAGCAAATGTCCGTACTCTAGTTTTAGTTTTCGGAGTTGTGGCTCTATACCCCAACACGAAGAACAAAGAAAATCGGTGCAATAAATTACTTTAATTGAGTTTGCTTCTGATTCGGTATCAAACAAAAATTGCATTTGAAGGGTTGTGTATCTAAATTTACCCCCTAAAATTTTCACTATCTCTAAATCGGAGGTTGTTTTTCATGCCTATGATGGCTCGTATGAGGAGTTTAGCTCCGTGGTTTATTATTACTGTCGGCGGTCTTTTTGTTTTATTTATGGTTCTTTCCGATTCCAAAGTGCTGGAGTTCGTGCAGAAGGAAAAGCAAAATGTTGGTTCTGTTGATGGTGAAGATGTTACTTATCAGGAATATTCTAATTTGGTTGAGAGAGCAAGAAAAAATCAAGAACAAGCCGGGCAAACAATAGATGAATCACAGATGGATTTTTTCCGCGATCAAGTCTGGGACGCGCTTGTAACTCAAAAACTGATTGATAAAAAAGTAAAAGAGTTCGGCATTACTGTAACAGATGACGAAGTTCGTAATGCACTTCTCGGTCCGAATCCACCAGCCCAGCTTAGACAACAATTCACAGATTCCACCGGAAACTTCAATCGCAAGGTTTATGAAGCAGCATTGAGGGACCCGCGCAATAAGCAATACATAATTCTTCTTGAAGAGCAGATCAAAGAACAACTCATTCAGCAAAAACTTCAGAACTATTTTTTTGCATCGGTTACCGTAAGTGATGAAGAAGCCAAAGATGCTTTTTTCAAACAAAGCATTAAGATGAAAAGCAATTATATTTGGATTGATCTTAATACAATACCTGATACAGACGTAAAAGTTACTGATGCAGATTTGAAAAAGTATTACGATGATCATACTGAAGATTACAAAGTTGAAGCACAGAGAAAATTTAAATATGTTCTCTTCCGCCGAGAAGCATCAAAGTTAGATTCATCGAGCGTCCAAAAAAATCTTGAAGCAATTGCTGCAAAGTTGAAGAGCGATACGGTCTCATTCAAAAGTTACATTCAAATTTATTCCGAGCGTCCCTATTCGAGGGATACAGTAGCACTTTCAACTATTCCAGCTCAGATACGCGATGCTTTAATAAAAGCAAACAAAGGAGACATTTTAGGACCGGCTGCTACGTTCGAGGGTTATGTAGTTTACAAATTGATTGAAAAAGTAAAATCTAAGAAAGAACAAGTCCGGGCTTCTCACATTCTTATTAAAACCACAGGAAACGATAAAGCAGATCTTCAAAGGGCAACAGATATTTATAATCAATTAATTAAGGGTGCTGACTTTGCAGCCGTTGCAAAAGAGAAATCGGAAGACGGCAGTAAATTTCAGGGTGGTGATCTCGGCTGGTTTGGAAGAGGTCAGATGGTTAAAGAATTTGAAGAAGCTTCTTTCAATGGAAGAGTTGGAGTAATCCAGAAACCTGTTAAAACTGTTTTTGGCTATCATATAATTAAAGTAACAGATCGTTCTAACCAGGATTTTGTTCTAGAAAAAATTGTGAACAAAATTCAGCCGTCTGCTTCAACAACAGACAAACTTTACCAAGATGCTCAGGATTTCTCTTACGTTGCAAAAGAAAACGGTTTTGAAAACGAAGCAAAGGCACTTAAGTATGCTTTAGTCGAAACTCCGGCATTCAACCAGGAATCTCAAGCGCTTCCGGGCATTGGTGTTAGTCCCGCTCTTGTAAAATTCGCTTTCGACAATAGTGTTGGAGAAGTAAGCGATGTTTTTAAGGTTAATGCAGGCTATGTTGTTGCTATGATTTCAGAGGCAACAAAACCGGGTTTGAAAAATTTTGACGATGTGAAAACTCAAATTAGAAATACGGTTTTGAGAGAAAAGAAATTGGAAAAAGCTTTTGCGATTGCAAAAGAGATTCGTGCTAAAATTGGTGATAACGGCGATGCTGCACTTGCAAAATCTATTTGGCCTGCCGTTAAAGTTGATACAACTACCGAGTACACAACGGTTGGAAATGTTCCGGGTATTGGACGTGAATTTGCATTTGCAGATTATTCATTCAAGGGCGATTTGAATAAATGGTCTCAGCCCGTTAAGGGGACTTTAGGAGCTTACTTAATTATGGTTAAGTATAGAACAAAGTATGATCCTTCCCTTTTCGAGTTCCAAAAAACAGAACTAAAAAAACAACTTCTGCAATCAAAGAAAAACCGCTACTTAAGCCAGTGGATTCAAGACTTGAAAAAAGAAGCTGCGATTGTTGACAACAGGTATCTGTTTTACAGATAAGATTCATTTCTTACAAATATTTTTTTTCTTTCCAACTATTTACACAAGTCAACGGAAATGTTTTTGGCATTTCGCTAAATTTCAATTACACTACAACATCGCATATTTATTAGCCCCACCTAAATCCTCCCCAAAGGGGAGGACGTTAAATACCCCGACCCTTGGGTCGGGGGTATCATTCAGCGCAGGTCGGAGTCAATACTCCGACCAAGCATTTTTCTCTCCCCTTTTGGGGGAGATGGAGGGGGCTTTATTTGCAACCAGATTCTCCCCACCCGATTGTTCGCAGCAAATACAGTAGGAGCTGTAATTAATTTCCGGTTTTAAATTTTTTCCATAGCTGCCAACATTATTTCAAAATTTCCCTTCCGATTATTTATATTGAGTTCCGGATGTTATTCATATAAAAAAATTGATGATCGAAAAGAGAATTTATTTAACCGGATTTATGACGAGCGGCAAGAGCACAATCGGGCCAATTCTTGCAAACGTGCTCGGTTTGGAATTTTATGACCTCGATAGAGAAATTGAAAAAGAAGAAAAACAAACTATTGTTGAGATCTTTGAAAAGAAAGGCGAGTCATATTTTCGCGAAGTTGAATCGCGAACGTTAAACCGTTTATCGAAGAACAATGCGGCTGTCATTTCTCTTGGCGGCGGAACGATTGTAAACAAAAATAATTTTGACCTTCTAAAAAACACAGGAAAAATTATTTATCTGAAAGTTTCGTCAAAAAATTTGTATAAAAGATTAAGAAACAAAATTGACCGTCCACTGTTTCGCGATCTGGTGCTGGGTGAAAATTCGGAAGAGGATTTTTTAAAAAAGATAGAATATTTGCTTAACAAACGACGCAGCTATTACGAGAAAGCAGATTTAATTATTGAAACTGATTCTCTGCCGCTTGGAAAAACGATTGATAAAATTGCAAATAAAATTTTAGCATTGTTCAATGAAAAAGATTGATATCAGAATTCCCGCTAAAGAATACCCGGTTTTTATCGGTGCTAATATTTTTGATTCACTCGAAAAAATTATCCGCATCAAAAAATTGAGCAGGAATTTATTCATGATAATTGACCGGAAAGTTATGAACCTATATAGGGATGACATAAAACGGTTCTCCTCAAATTTTTCAGGAAAAATTTTCATAAACGAATTTGATGCGAGCGAAGCGAACAAAAGTTACCTCGAACTTGCAAAGATTTACAATGATTTGATTGCCATCGGTTACGGCCGCGATTCTTTAATTGTTGCTATTGGCGGAGGAATTACAGGAGACATCGCAGGATTTGCAGCTTCAACATTTGCCAGAGGCATTCAGTTTGTTCAAGTGCCTACAACTCTCCTTGCCGCAGTTGATAGTTCGGTTGGCGGTAAGACTGGAATTAATTTCGGTGAAACGAAAAATATCATCGGCGCCTTTCACCAGCCCGAGTTTGTTCTTATTGATACAGAGTTTTTAAAAACTCTACCGGAAGAAGAAATAATTTGCGGAATTGGTGAAATTGTAAAATATGCTTTTCTTTCCGATAAAAAATTTTTCGAGCTGCTCAAAAATAATTTTCACAAACTTCTCGAACTTGATTCCACATTCACAACAAGGGCAATCGAGACTTGCATCAAATTTAAGGGTGATGTTGTTGCCAAAGACGAAAAAGAGAGCGGCTTAAGAAAAATTTTGAATCTGGGACATACATTTGCTCACGCAATTGAAGTCGAACAGAACTATTTAATCAAACACGGGCAGGCGGTTGTGGTAGGATTAGCCTGCGCACTCGAATTATCAAGACGAACCGGCTTATTGAGCGAAAAACTTTTTACACAGTATTTGCAGCTTCCATTTATGTTTAAAGACAAAATTACATTGAACGCGTTTGACCCGCTGCAGATTTACGAGATAATGAAACGGGATAAGAAGGGAAGAGAAAACCGTATAAAATTTGTTCTGCTCAAAGAAATCGGACGATTAATTGTAGACGTGGAAGCGGAAAAGGATGAAGTGATTTATTGCCTTAACAAATCATTAGCGCTTTTCATTAAGTAGAAGATGCATGAAAGAAATAAAACATAATTTTAAATTCTTGTTACGCTGTTGGCTCCGCCAAAGGCGGGGTAAACTCTTGCTTTTGTTTGTGTTCATCTTTTTTTCAAAATCTTTTGCACAATATGAAAGAGAGACACGCGCTGTGTGGCTTGCAACCAACTTCAGATTGGATTGGCCGCCGCCAACGTACGATCAGGAAAAACAAAAACAAACGCTCATCGAAATATTCGACAATATCAAATCAAAAAATCTCAACACGGTTTTTTTTCAAGCAGCAAGCAACGGAACAGTGTTATTCAAATCGTCATTCGAACCATTCTCTCCGTATATCACCGGCGAAGTTGACGGCGAACCGACTTATGATCCGCTACAGTTTGCAATCGAGCAGGCACACAAACGCGGCTTAGAAATTCACGCGTGGATAAATGTTGTTCGGTGCTTCAGCGGAACCGAAACATATATTTTGAAAAATCCGAATCATATTTCTCAAAGAAAACCGGAATGGATTGTTGAAGACACACGGGATGGGCAAAAATCTTTTTGGCTGGATCCAGGATTTCCTGAAGTGCGAGAATATCTTTCTGACATGATTAGCGAGATGGTAGAAAAGTATGATGTAGACGGTGTACATCTCGATTACATCCGCTATCCTGGTAAAAATTTTGATGATGAGTTTTCTTACAGCGTACACGGGACGGGTTTATCACGGAACGAATACCGCAGAAAAAATATAACAGACCTTGTTGAACTGATCAACAAAAAGATAAAATCCGTTCGACGTTACGTCAAAGTTGGCGCTGCACCAATTGGCATTTACAAAAATCGTGATGGAATGAACGCATTGGAAGGTTACACAGAGCTTTATCAGGATTCTCGTGATTGGCTGAAACGCGGAATTATTGATTATGTTGCACCGCAAATTTACTGGGGACTTGATGATAATCCCCGGTTTACTTCTGTTGCAAAAGAGTGGACGGAAAATTCTTTTGGACGAAGTGTTGTACTTGGAATTGGCGCCTATAAAGAAAATGTGAAACGTGATATGGATGCCATAATTCAATACGCGCGTTCAATCAATGCAGGCGGCGTTGCTTTTTTTCGTTATCAAAACATCAAAGATTATGAATTCAGTTCGTTCCCTTATAAAAATTATCCGGATGAAATGGCTTGGTTAGCCGGTTCGCCTGCGGTTAATTATCCCGAACCGCCTGAAGATTTGAAATTCAGAAAAGATGATTCGAATCAGAATTTATTTTTACTCAGCTGGAATTTTCAAAAAACGCAATTTCAAAACGACAGCGTTCGTTATTTTGCATTATATAGTTTGCCGAATCAAAATTCTGAACTGCTGCCAGAGTATTTGTTTGATATAATTCCCGCTGAAAAATCTTCTGTTAAAATTGTGATAGATAAACCGAGACGGGTGAATTATTATTTCACGATGAAATCGGTTAGCAAATTGTGGAATGAAAGCATCGAATCGTCCAATGTAATTGAAATAAAATTTCACGAGTTGAGTTCTCTTGCACGAATGGATGATTTGTTAAGCGATCCGGTTTTGATTAAAGAGCAGAATGGAATTGCAAGAATTCTTCTCTACTCAAAAGAAAAAGAAAGAATAGAAATTATTGGACAAAAAGAGAAAGATTCTGAAGTTATTTTTGCTGATTATATTTTACCAGGGAAGAATGTTTTGATGATTAAAAAAAGTTTGTTGGATTTTAAGTCAATCAAAATTTCTTTTGCCGAAGGGATAAATCATCGGGTTGTTGAGCTGAGGTTGTAACTTTAAAGAATATTTTTAGAAGTACGAGATAAGTCCGAAGGACTCCTTACGGAGAAATAAGAAAATCGTCATTCGTCAATAGTTATTGGTCATTTGTCTTGCGCATGCCTGCGGTAGGCATGTTTCACGCCTGCCCCGATCCCGCCATCCGTCTCCGTCAGTTGACGGATGACGGAGGCGGATCGGTGGTCTAGCATCTAGCGTCTAACATTAGCAATATGACAATAACAAATTTTTTCAGAGGTTCCTAAAAATAGATATACAGAAAAAATAT
>JBFLWC010000317.1:0-2029 GCA_040758415.1 Bacteroidota bacterium
TATGGCAAAAACAATAGATCCAAGAGAGATAGCAGTTGTTCATGGGCGTGATTTAGAAGTTAGAGACGCCGTGTTTGAATTTCTTCGAGCTTTGGATTTACATCCGCGTGAATGGGAAGAATTACTTAGCAATTCACCAGATGCAACTCCCTATACCGGGACTTTAATAGAAAAACTTTTTGAAGATGTTCAAGCGGTTGTTGTCATTTTTACGCCAGATGATGAAACAAGACTTCACCCAGATTTACAAAGTTCGAAGGAAGAAACATATGAAACCCGATTTACATGTCAAGCTAGACCAAATGTTTTATTCGAGGCTGGAAGAGCTTTTGGTTTATATCCTAGTCGTACTGTTCTTGTAGAGGTCGGTGAATTAAGACCAATAAGTGATCTTATTGGGCGTCATACAGTAAGGCTTGGTTCTGAAAAAGATATACAAAGTTTTGCAAATCGTTTAAAGGCTGCCGGTTGCGCCATAAAAACTAGCGGTACTGATTGGTTAAAATTATCGCGTTTTCGTAATCTTACTGCATTAAACCGTAAGCCAGCGGCAAGATTTGAAATAAGTGAACAACCTAATCGAATTTTCCCAACTAATATTTGGTTAAATCCATGGACTTTTGATTCAAAAGAGATAATTGAATCAATAGCTCAAAAAGAAAATCAGAATTATCCAATAATTGCGCAACAGCTTTTAAGAGACCTAAGCAGAAGTGATAGACTCTGGAGTATTTATTCTAAAAAAGAAGGTCCGAATGCACAGTTGAACTTAAAAGGTCAAGTTAATTTACAATCATCTGGCACATCGGATTTTCGTTTGATTCTAGTTCAACAAAGATTTGCGCTTGATGGTAGACCTTTATCGAATCCACCTGATGCGGGTCCGATGGGCTTTGTAATGATACCTGGACAAGAAATCAATGTTAGTTTTGGAGTGAATATTCCAGATAGAGAATATCAAGAAGGGTCATTGCTATATGGTCTTCATGTTATTTATGAAGATGAAAATAAGAAGAGAAGAGAACTTGAAGTTTTTTGGTGGTATGATTTTAATGAGGATAAGTTCTGGAATAATTTAAATAAAGTTCCCTTTTTCAATTCAGTTCGTCAGAGTTTTTGGTAATCCAGCTAACAAGTGGCTGCCGACCGCGATGCAACTGCGGTCGTTATGAGTTTTTATAGTTTGGTTTTTCAGTGTTAGTATGTTGTTTGTGATTGATTGCGTTTTCAAAACTGATTTATAAATAAAAGTTGCGTTGACAAAACCGTCATTGTTGTTCTGGGCGGCGCGTTAGGCGCAACACCGTTATGCCTCGCAAGTCATTTATTGAAAGTATGTGAGGTTAAAGCTATATTAATACCAAAATAATAGAAAGTTGTAGGTGAATATGGTAACCAGAGAGAAAATCAAACGCGAAATAGATCGAATGCCAAACAATTTATTGGAGAAAGTCCACAAATATATTGATGGACTTACACCTAAGAAAACGATAAAAAAGAAATTCCATACATATAAGCTTAATGGACAGTTTGACGATATAAATGTTCGAGAACGAGCATATGAATAATGTTTTGTTGGATACAAATATTTTACTGTATGCTATTGAAGAAGAATCAAAATATTATAAAATTGTTCATAGATTGTTAAACTCTAACACACTTAATTTTTTCACAACATCTAAAAATATATCTGAATTTCTTTCAGTAATTACTCGTATACCAAATTCTAGCATATCTGTCGAAAAGGCACTTGTTGTTGTTAATGATTTTCAGAATACCTTTAGAATTTTGTATCCCACCGAAGAATCAAACGTAATATTCATTGAATTACTTAAAAAATACACACCACATGGCTTATTGATTCATGATTATGAAATCGTAAGTATCGCTTTATCAAATAAAATCAAAAATATAGCAACAATTAATAAAAAAGATTTTGAACGTATTGAAGAAATCAAGTTAGTTTCAATACAATAAAAATCAACAAGGCATAACCAGCCGCTCAACACGGACGGCGTTTTCATTACTG
>JBFLWC010000318.1:0-4702 GCA_040758415.1 Bacteroidota bacterium
CTTTTCGTTCGATGCTCAAAACACTTTAGATGAAGTGGATTACTCTTTAGAGGTCTTAGAAAAGATGGCAAAAAAATTTAGGAGATAAAATCATTGTTATTAGTCAATGGTCATTAGTCATTGGTCCTTCGTACTTCGTATTTCGTCCTTCGTCCCTCGTATTTCGTCCTTCATACTTCTTTTCTCCTTCAGCGGCAGTTCAGTTATATAAATAATATCTCTTCGATATTTTTCTGAACGATTTAATATCTTTTTCTAAAAATCTTTTTACGTCTCTAACTTTAAACCTGCTTGTAAATCTTTTACGGATTTTATCCGTCCCAAAAACATTATCAAACATTTTAATTCGCATACGGGTTGACATCTCGAAAACATTTTTTTCGGGATAAAGTTTATGATGTTCTTGCAAAAAATACAACTGCAGATCAATCAAACTAACCTTATCGAAATCTGTGATATGAATTTGCACGCCGTTGAGAATTTTATCCTGCCAAATTCCGTAAAGCGGTTTGTAGGAAACGGGACGAAATAGAACACCCGGTAATTGAAGTGCATTCATTTTCTTCGCAAGTGTATCAGCGTCAATCCATTCTGCAGCAAAAGTTTGAAAAGGAATTGTATAAGTAATTCCGATTCCGAAAACAAGCAGCTCGCCAAGAATTCCTGTTCCAACTAAATAGAAAGGCGTTTCCGGTGTTGGAACATTTGGAGATGTAGGAACCCATATTAATCCTGTATCTCTGAATTTCATTTGGCGTTTCCATCCCTCCATCTTCACAACAATTAATTTGCATTGAACGCGATTAGTCAACATTTTTTTATTATTCAAAAGCAGTGCAAGTTCGCCAGCTGTTAATCCATACACGTAGGGAATTTTATAACGGCTTACGAAGGAAACAAAATCATCATCAACTACATTTCCTTCAATTCGTAAACCGCCAAGCGGATTAGGGCGGTCAAGCACAATAAATTCTATATTGTTTTCTGCTGCAGCTTCCATAGCTAAACCAAGCGTACTTATGTATGTATACGAACGAACGCCAATATCTTGAATATCGTAAACTAGAATATCAATTCCATCAAGCATTTCATTCGTTGGCTTTTCTGTTTTGCCGTATAGAGAAAAGTATTTTATGCCAGTTGTTGTATCAATCGAATCCTCGATTAATTGACCGGCTCTGCCGTTTCCTTTCAATCCGTGTTCCGGTGAAAAGACTGCGACTAATTTAAAATTGTCTGCATGTTTGAAAAGATCTAGTGTTGATTGAAGTTTGCTGTTTACTCCTGTGTGATTTGTAATTAATCCAACACGCTTTTCGGAGAGAAGAGAGAAATTATTTTTTTGGAGGATGTCTATTCCCAATAGTACTTTTTGAGCATTGATTCCACATATCGGAAGAAAGACTAGAATGAGAAAAAGTGCCTGATCCGCCAGCTGGCGGACTAAGTTCCTGAATGCCCGAGTAACTATGCAATCATTCAAAATACTCAGGCACTTTTTTCCTCTCCTATTCATTGTAGCTGAACCTCATGCACAACTTGCTCAACAAGTTGTGCACTCGTACGGGAAATCTCGTCATCCAATATCTCTGTGCTCTTTTTAATTTCGCCTGCTATAGTTTGATTACTCAAAGATGCACAGTTTATTAGCACATTTAGATAGGCAGCTTTTGCAGCGGTGCCAGTTAACAAAGCTGCTACACCCGCATCGGATAGAGAGTTTTTGTTTCCTTTGTCAATCACAGTTTTAATAACCGGCAAAATTTTGCTGCACATTTTCATCACGTCCGATGGAATTTCTGCAGCCGAGATTGTGGCTTCTTCAATTTTTTTTGAACGTAATTCTTTTTCAATATCTGTTTCTTTGGGAAGTTTAAACGCTGCCATCACTTTATTAAATGCTTCGTTATCTTTTTCGGCAAGATTAAAAAAAATCTTTTGATATCCTTCCAATTTTTCTTTTAAATCATTCATTTCTTGTTCAACGTCTGCATATTTCTTTTTTCCAATAGTAAGATTGCAGACCATCAAAGCAAGACTTGCAGAAAGCGCGCCGCAGATAGCAGCAACATTTCCACCACCAGGTGTAGGTGTGTTAGATGATAGTTCGTTGAAATATTCTTGTATTGTTTTTGATAAATCCATTTAATACTCTCCATTTAAGAGTTATCAGTTATCAGCCATCTGCTAAGAGCTCTTAGCTTGTAGCTCTCAGACCATATATTCAATAATTTTTTCTTCCGGTTTGAACCGATGAAGTGAATTCAAGCCAAGATTTTCGATTGCGGTTTCAACTAATTTCTTTTCATCGGTTTCTTTGTTGTTAGTATAAAATCTGCCGGCTTGCAATATTGCTTCCAAAGGAATTAACCCAACAATTTCGCTGCCGATTACTTTAACGCCAAGCCGTGTGGCTTCTTTTTTTACTTCTTCAAAAGCAACGTGAATTGGAGTAACGTTGTAATTCGTTAAGTTCATCGAAACTTGTGTGATATTATATTTCTCAAGAGCAACGCCCATTCCTTTTACATCTTTCAATCGCCCGGGAATACGTATAGTTTCTCCGTTAGTTTTCAAAATTTTTCCGTATTCATCGCGTTTAGCATAACCGCTTTCTCGCAAAATTTCTCCAATCTCTTTCGAGTATTTAACATCGTTCGAGTTAATGTTAACATTGTAAGCAATCAAAAAGAAACGAGAGCCGGTAACAACAGCGCCAAGTTTAGGATTGAAAATCGGTTTGCCAAAATCCGGCTGCCAATTCGGGTCTTTCAATTTTTCTTCGAGTCCTTCATACTCACCCTGTCTAATGTTCGATAAACTTTTTCTATCTGTTTTACGTGCTGAATTTTCGTAAAGATAAACCGGCACTTTCAAATCGTGTGAAATTATTTTTGCAAACTCTTCAGAAACTTTAACGCATTCTTCGGTTGTAACATTAGCAACCGGAACAAACGGTACAACATCAATAGCACCGAGACGCGGGTGTTCGCCTTTGTGAGTTCGCATATCAATATAAGCGGCTGCCGCTCTGCATGCATTCAATGCACCGTTCAAAATTCCTTCTTTGTTGCCTGCCATTGTAACTACAACACGGTTATAATCTTCATCCGGTTCTAATCCCAGCAGCTTTACATCTTTGGTTTTGTTGATTGATTCTTTTATTGCTTCAAATGTTTCTTGATTTCTTCCTTCGCTGAAGTTTGGAACGCATTCAATAATTTTTAGTTTATCATCATTAGAAGTCATCAGCTCTCCGTTTTTTGATAAATGATTTCACCATTTTTGATTGTGTATTTATTCAAATTGATTCCGATGTTGTAAATGATTTCAGAATATTCTTTCGTATCGAAGACAGCAAAATCTGCTTGCTTGCCTATTTCGATGCTACCTTTGCTTTTGTTCAGATCAACTGCTTTTGCTGCATTTATTGTAACAGCAGAAATAATTTCTTCAACGCTCATCTTCATTTTCAAAGCTGCAAGCTGCATAATTAAATGTAAATTTGGAATGTGTGATGAGCCGGGGTTATAATCTGTAGAAAGCGCAACAATTGCATTTTGCTCAATTAATTTTCTTGCCGGTGCAAAATCGTAATCTAAAAAGAAAGAAACACCCGGCAGAAGAACCGCAACAACATCGCTCTTTGCCAACTTTGAAATATCTTCATCTGTAATCGCTTCAAGATGATCAACAGAAATCGCTTTATGTTTTAGCGCAACTTCTAATCCTCCAATGTTATTGAACTGTTCCGTGTGTAAACGAAGTTTGTAACCGAGTTTTTTAGCAGCAGTAAAAATATTGTCAACTTCATCGGATGAAAAAGCGGTCTTCTCGCAAAAGGCATCAACATGATTTGCTAATTTGTTTTTTATAATGTAGGGAAGAAGTTCTTTGATAATTAGTTCGAGATATTGCCGGTGGTCATTTTTATATTCCGGTGGATAAGTGTGCGCGCCGAGGAATGTAGGAATAATATCAATGGGCGAATTAGTCTTGAAATGATTGATTACTTGCAGAAGTTTGATCTCATCATAAAAGCTCAAGCCGTAGCCGCTTTTTATTTCGAGTGTTGTAACACCTTGCGAAATAAAATTATCAATTCTTGGTTTTAGTAGTTTGACAAGTTCTTCAAATGAAGAGCTGCGCACGGCTTTCATTGTTGAAACTATTCCACCGCCTGCTTCTGCAATTTCTTCATAAGCAGCTCCTTTCAGCCGCATCAGAAATTCATTTGCTCGTGAACCGGCATAAGCAGCGTGTGTGTGGCATTCAATTAAACCGGGTAGCACAACAGAATTTTTGAGATCAATTGTTTTATCAACAGAAACTTTCGATAGGGAAGAGTCGGGAATCAAATCTTTAATTACTCCGTTTTCAATAAGTATGGAATGGTTTGCAATTGCATGGATATCGTTTAATTTCTTTCCGCGCTTAAAATTTTTCCCGGCTGTGTCAACAGTAATAATTTGCGACGGATTTTTAAATAGTGTTTTCATACAGTTTTATAACATTATGCAAAAATTATGATGTGTCATACTTCTACTCTTGCACTTGCTCATGCTCTTGCTCATGCTCTTTTAGGTATTTGTGAAGAGAGCAAGAGCAAGAATAAGAGCAAGAGCAAAAATAAGAGCAAGAGCAAGAATAAGAGCAAGAGCAAGAATAAGAGCAAGAGCAAGATTATTAAAATAGTTTTCAT
>JBFLWC010000319.1:0-7647 GCA_040758415.1 Bacteroidota bacterium
AGCCGCCTTTATCTTCCCGGTAATGAACCAAAGTTTTATCCTAATGCAGGGCTGCACAATCCGGACGGAATTATTCTTGATCTTGAAGACAGCGTTGCACATACAGAAAAAGACGCAGCAAAATATTTGGTACGCAATGCTCTCCGCTCTGTGGATTTTTACGGCGCCGAAAGAATGGTCAGAATAAATCAACTTCCCGCAGGTTTGGATGATTTAAAATTTGTTGTGCCTCATAATGTTCACGTAATTTTAATTCCGAAATGCGAATCTGCTATAAGCGTAAAAGATGTTGAAGAAGAAGTGAAAATGATTTGTGCTGAGCAGAACATCCGCAATGAAATTTATTTTATGCCGATAATCGAAAGCGCACTTGGCGTTGTTAAAGCTTACGAGATTGCAGCCGCATCAGAGAAAGTATGTGCGCTGGCTGTAGGACTTGAAGATTACACGGCCGATCTGGGCGTTGAAAGAACAAATGAAGGGAGAGAAAGTTTTGTTGCAAGAAGTATAGTTGTAAATGCAGCAAAAGCTGCCGGTGTTCAAGCCATTGATACTGTTTTTTCTGATGTGGATGACATTGAAGGTTTACGCGCAAGTGTTGTTGAAGCTAAGTCGCTTGGCTTTGAAGGGAAAGGATGCATTCATCCACGACAAATAAAAATAGTCCACGAGGCATTTGCACCATTAGAAAAAGAAATTGAGAAAGCAAAAAAAATTATTCTTGCATTTGAAGAAGCAAAACAAAAAGGTCTTGGCGTTGTTTCACTTGGAAGCAAAATGATTGATGCACCTGTTGTTAAACGCGCACAACATACTATTAATCTGGCTATAATGAATGGGTCGTTAGATAAAAATTGGGTTGAAAAGAGGTGTTAAATTGTTCTATTGCTAAATTGTCTAATTGTTATATGGAAGAAAAGCAAAAAAAATATCTGAAACTAAATGATATCGAAGCTTATCGAATTGCTTTTGCATTAAGCAATTATGTTTGGAATATAGTAATAAGATGGGATTACTTTGCTCAAAAAACTATTGGAGCCCAATTTGTTGATGCCGTAGATTCAGTATCTGCTAACGTTGCCGAAGGTTTCGGAAGATACAACAAGAAAGATAAAATTAGATTTTATAGAATTAGTTTTGGTTCGTTGATAGAATCTTTGGATTGGAATGAGAAAGCTCACCGAAGAAATCTCTTAACTAATGAAGAATACAATCATATTTTTTCAGAACTGCAAAAATTACCCAAAGCAATTAATAGTTTAATAAACTTTACAAATACGAAACTAAATATTTAGCACAAACATTAACACACTATGTGACAATTAGACAATATAACAATTAGACAATGAAACCAATAAAAAATGCCGCAAACAGATTAGTCCCAACAGAAATTAACGGACAAAAAGAAATCCCATTTCAAGGAGTTGGTAAATTGAAGCCAGAGGGAAGAATTGCAAATCCACATGTACGATCGAGTGCTGATTTTCCTGGCGATGGGAATAAGCTTGTAAAAAATCTTAAAGAAGCATTAAAGAAATCCAGATTGAAAGACGGGATGACAATTTCAACCCATCATCATCTTCGAAACGGCGATGTAGTAACAAATATTCTGTTCGACACAATTCACTCGATGGGTATTAAAAACATCCGTTGGTTCCCAAGTGCATCATTCCCGTGCCATCAACATTTAATTAAATATCTTGAAGACGGAACTATTCATCACATCGAAGGAAGCATGAATGGTCCGCTTGGAAAATTTACTAGCGAAGGAAAGATGAAAGGCATCGGCGTTCTTCGCTCTCACGGCGGAAGGTACCAATCAATTCAGGATGGAGAAGTACATATTGACATCGCAGTTATTGCAGCGCCGTCAGCCGATTCATTCGGAAATGCAAATGGAGTACAAGGCAAATCGGCTTGCGGTGGACTTGGTTTTGCGCTTGCAGATTCCGAATACGCCGATAAGGTTATTGTTGTTACGGATAACCTTGTGCCTTTCCCGTGTGTGCCGTGGCAAATTCAAGGTAATAACGTGGATTATGTTGTTCAAGTTGATTCTCTCGGCGATCCGTCAAAAATTGTTTCCGGAACTACTGAAGTAACTAAAAGTCCGGACCGGCTTTTGATTGCCGAATATGTTGCACAGTTTATGGAAGATGCAGGAATTGTAAAAGATGGATTTTCGTTTCAAGCAGGCGCTGGCGGAACCAATCTTGCGTTCGCCCTTTTTCTTAAAGAAAAGATGAAGGCAAAAGGAATCAAAGCGCGGTTCATTCGCGGCGGTAGCACAAAGTATTTAGTCGAAATGCTCGAAGATGGACTAACCGATTACATTCTAGACGGACAAACATTTGATCTCGAGGGCGTACGTTCGATGCGCGAAAATCCTAAACACGTAATGACTTCACCATTCACAAGTTATAATTATCACGGCAAAGGAAATTTTGCTTCGATTGTAGATGCTGCTGTTCTTGGTGCTACAGAAGTTGATGTGAACTTTAACGCAAATGTTGTATCACACTCGGATGGATATTTACTGCACGGAATTGGCGGCTGGCAAAATTGCCTCTTTTCAAAATGCACAATTCTTGCTGTCCCATCTTTCCGCGATCGCATTCCGGTAATTCTTGATGAAGTTACAACTTTGTGCGGACCCAGTGAATTGATTGATGTTATTGTTACAGAAAGGGGGATTGCAATTAATCCTAAACGAAAAGATTTATTGGGCGCATTAAAAAAATCATCGCTGCCCATCCGTTCAATAAAAGAGATACAAAAAGAAGTTTATGAAATATGCGGCGGAGTTCCTGCAAAACCGAATGTGGACAAAAATAAAGTTGTTGCAATTGTAAAATGGGTTGATGGGACTGTGTTAGATTCTGTTTATCAAGTGATTTGATTGCTCTCGTTTTATATAATTACCTCTGATGAAAAAAATTCTAATGGAGAAGAAAGTGATGGAAAAAACTTTAAGCAAACTAAAAACCAGTTCGATCGTTTCTTTCATATTTGCTTTCATTTCAATCTCATGGTTAATCATAGATTATTTTCTACTTAGAGAAATTTTTAGAGATGCAAAAATTGTTTTGGGATTTGAGATGGTGTTGTTGATTATGAGTGCTGTTATATTTAGTGTGTTCATATTTTCTGTATTTGTTACAAGTTATCAAACCTTTCGCTTAGTGATGGAAATCCGATCGGAGAAAAAGAAGAATCAGACATTATAATTTAGTGTTATATTATTCCTCAAGAGTCGAAATATTTCCCGGGTCGTGTCCAAGTGCTCTTGCTTTTAAAACACGTCTCATAATTTTTCCGGAACGAGTCTTTGGGAGTGAATCAACAAATTCAATGTGTTCCGGTTTAGCAATCGGTCCAACTTCATGGCTAACATGCTGGCGCAGCTCTTCAATTAACTGCGGGCTTTTTTCAATTCCTGCTTTCAGTATTACGTAAGTATAAATTGCATTCCCTTTCACTTCGTGTGGAATACCAATGGCAGCAGCTTCTGCAACGGAGTAATGACTTACAAGTGCGCTTTCAATTTCTGCTGTACCAAGACGATATCCGGAAACTTTTATTACGTCATCTACTCTTCCAATAATCCAAAAATAGCCATCCCCGTCTTTGCGGGCACTATCACCTGTAAGATAAACGCCGGGATATTTACTCCAGTATTGTTGAAGATAACGTTCCGGATCTTCCCAAACAGTTCTGATCATTGCAGGCCAAGGTGTTTTGATAACAAGAAATCCTTCTTCATCCGTCTTTACTGATTTTCCGTTTTCATCAACAACATCCATCTCAATTCCTGGGAACGGTTTTGTTCCGGAACCGGGTTTAAGCGGCACACAAGGCATTGGTGTTATCATAAACATTCCCGTTTCGGTTTGCCACCACGTATCCATTATCGGGCATTTTTCTTTTCCAACAACACGATAATACCATTTCCACGCCTCGGGGTTGATTGGTTCGCCGACCGAACCGAGCAAACGAAGCGAGGACAAATCATGACGGTTAACCCACGCTTCTCCGAAACGCATCAACCCTCTAATTGCAGTTGGCGCCGTGTATAAAATGTTGATGCCGTACTTTTCAATCATTGCCCACCAACGGTTCGGATATGGATAGTTGGGAGCGCCCTCATAAATGAAAGAAGTTGTTCCGTTGAGAAGCGGACCATAAACGATGTAACTATGCCCAGTAATCCAGCCGGGGTCTGCCGCACACCAGTAACGATCCTCTTCATGAATATCAAAAACATATTTGAGAGAAGCATAAACTCCAACCATATATCCGCCGTGAGTATGAAGGATTGCTTTTGGTTTTCCGGTTGTGCCAGATGTGTAAAGAATGAAAAGAGGATCTTCAGAATCAACAATTTCAAGAGCGCAGTTTTGTGTTGCAACAGGAAGATTCATCAGTTCGTGATACCACATATCGCGCCCCTGTTCCATGTTTACTTCAACGCCTGTTCTCTTCACAACAAGAACGTGCTCAACTGTTCCGCATCGCTGCAATGCTTCATCTGCAATTTGTTTTAGATGAACAACTTTGCCGCGCTGATATGCGCCATCAGCAACAACCAACACTTTTGAATTGCTGTCTTCAATTCTTTCAGAGAGCGATTCAACCGAGAAGCCGCCGTAAACAACCGAGTGCACTGCGCCGATTCTTGCGCAAGCCAGCATTGCAATTACTATTTCCGGAATGCGCCCCATATAAATTGTAACGCGGTCTCCTTTTTGCACACCCATACTTTTTAATACGTTTGAAAACTTGCACGTCTCCCTGTGAAGTGCAAAATATGACATTGTTTTGCTTTCGCCGTTTTCACCTTCCCAAATAAGCGCAAGTTTATTACGACGGAAAGTTTTTACGTGAACATCCAAACAATTGTAAACAATATTTGTTCTTGCACCGGTAAACCATTTATAAAAAGGTTTGTTTGAATCATCAATAACTTTTCCCCACTTTTGAAACCAGTGAAGTTCATTTGCAATTTCTTCCCAAAAGCCGGCATAATCTTTTTTAGCACGTATATCAAGTTCATCCCGATCTTTTATATTAGCTTTATTTATCACTTCATCTGAAGGATAAAAAACTTCTCCGGAAAGTTTTTGTAAAAACATACTGCCTCCGTTCTGATTTGAGGAACTTTCTATATTTGATTTTTGTATGAATGCACGAATGAAATTAACTTATGATATCCGAAAAAGCAACCGGTGATTCTTAAATGTTCCGAAAGAATGTGACCTGCGCCTGAGAAAAGTTTTATTAATTTTCTTCCGTAGGTAAATCCCTTTTTGTAAACTCATATTGAGAATAACGCTAAAATTTTATATGCATGATTTATTATTCCAGATACAATAAAAGAATCGCATCAATACTGCTTGTTTTCTACAGCATTTTTTTGTTATTGACAATTTTTCACACGCACAGTGTTTCAATAACATCAACAAAAAATATATTTGTCAAAGAAAAAGAATCATCTAAGAAAAATTCCGATCCCTTCATAGATGGGCAGGCAAAATGCCAATTAGTTCACTTTTCAAAAACACAATTTTTCAATCCACTAATAATTGATAGACTAACCGGAACTCATGACTCAGAAAAATTAAATCTATCTGCAGAACAAAATCTTAATCTTTCCGGAATACATCATTCAATTACTTTAAGAGCGCCTCCTACAATTTCATAACTCGTTTGTAATCTATTAAAATTATTTTTTCAATAAGGAAGAAGAGTTATGAAAACAAAAATGTTTTTCCCGTTTATATTTTTTTCCTTTTTATCGTCTTTTATCTTCGCACAGAACTACCAGCTAAAAGGGAAAGTTGTTGATGAACAAGATAACGAACCATTGATTGGAGTAAATCTTGTTATAGAACAACTTAAAGTAGGTGCATCAACAAATGCTAACGGAGAGTTTGAATTCAAAAATATTCCGGAAGGTGTTTATTCTCTCAAAACTTCTTTCATCGGGCATAAAACAATTGTTAAAACTATTTCAGTTCCTATAAAGGATGATCTAATAATAACGCTTGAAGAAGGAAGCGTCAATCTTCAAGAAGTGGTTGTTACCGGCAATCCGCTTTTTTCAGATCTAAAAAATATTTCTCAAAGCACATTAACAATCGCCAATCTCGAATTGCAAATCAAAAGAAGTTCTAACATTGCGCAGATATTAAATTATCAACCCGGAATTTCAATGCGCTCTAATGGAACAGCTACTGCAAGACCGGTGATTAGAGGGTTTAGCGACAATAGAATTTTAATTTTAGAAAACGGTTTACGAATGGGTGACCTTTCCAACACATCAGACGATCATGGTGTTTCATCGGATGGAAGCGCACCGGAAAAAATTGAAATACTCCGCGGTCCTGCAAGTTTGTTGTACGGAAGTAATGCAATCGGAGGCGTAATAAATATTATAACGGAAGCAATTCCTAATTTTATTCCAGATGGAATTCACGGGGATATTAATTTCAACGGAGGTTCCGCAAACAAAAATTTAAGCGGCAGCGGGGATATTCATTTCGGAATAGATAAATTCGCTTTTCACAGTAACTACTTCAACCGAAGCAGCAAAGATTATAGAGATGGAAACGGCAGTATTGTTAGCAACTCAGATCAGCTTTCGCAAGGGTTTCAGTTAGGAATGTCATTCATTCCATCTTTCGGCATAGCCGGAATTAGTTTTACAAATTTTAATAACAATTATGGAATTCCAATTAATCCCAAAGAGATAGATGCAGAACCCGTTGCTATTAATATGAAAAAAAATGAATTCAGATTCTTAGCTGAAAGTTCGGAGTTAAATACGTTCATAAAGAGTTTTAATTTGAAAGCTGGATATCAGGATTATGCACAAAAAGAAATTGTTAGAAGAACGGGCGAAAGCGGAACGTCGTTCGGATTAAAATCTTTCAGCGCAGATTTATCATTTAAGCATGAAACCATAGGCAGTATGTTTCAAGGAGTTTTTGGTTTTTGGGGTTTGAAACAGAGATATACTGTAGAAGGATTAGAAGCATTAACACCAAGTGCAGATTATTTTAGTTTTGCCGCTTACTTTTTTGAACAGACAAAGTTTTCCAATTTTAATTTTCAGTTTGGCGCACGTGTAGAACAAAATCAAGTAAAGATACCTGCCTCAATAATTTCTGGTAAAGCATTTCCCGCTGAAGATAAAAATTATTCAACATTTAGCGGCTCGGTTGGTTTAGTCTACAATATCACTGAAGAACTTTCTCTCTTTTCAAATGTTGCTAATGCTTTTAGATCTCCTACAATAGAAGAGTTGTCATCGTATGCAATTCATGAAGCATTAGTTTCTTTTGATATTGGGAATCGTTCTTTGCAAAAAGAAAACAATCTAGGGCTGGATCTCGGTTTTAGAATTCACAAACCAAATCATTTAATAGAAATTACTGCCTATTACAACTCAATTAATAATTTCATTTATGCAAAACCAACTTCCCTTTTTTACAATCCAAACTCTGCAGAAAATCCGTTTAACGACTCAACAGGTTTGAGAGTGCGGCAGTATTCTCAGAACGACGCTCTGATTTATGGCATGGAAGCAAAAGCACAGTACGAGTTTAATAGATTTCTTTTAAGCACTGTTGTTTTCGATTATGTCCG
>JBFLWC010000320.1:0-5691 GCA_040758415.1 Bacteroidota bacterium
CTTCATCCGGCAAAATCCGACAGTGGGCAGAATCTTACATGAACACATTAACATGTTCATCATGCAGTGGCGGCAGATTAAAAAAAGAATCGCTTTCGGTAACTATAAACGATTTGAATATTTCACAATCAACTTCGCTTTCAATTGAGAAGACGAAAAAGTTTTTTGCAAATTTGAAATTGAATGCACGCGAAGAAATTATTGCACGTCAAATATTAAAAGAAATAAACTCGCGTCTCGAATTTTTACTCAATGTCGGACTCGATTATCTAACGTTAGACCGTTCTGCGCGCACACTTTCCGGTGGTGAATTGCAGAGAATCAGATTAGCAACGCAAATCGGTTCGCAGCTGGCAGGTGTGCTTTATGTTTTGGATGAACCGAGTATCGGTCTGCACCAGGTTGACAACATCAAACTTATCAACTCGTTAAAAAAATTACGCGACATTGGCAATACTGTAATTGTTGTTGAGCATGACCGTGAAACGATTGAAAGTTCGGATTACATTGTTGACCTTGGTCCGCGCGCCGGTGAAAACGGCGGAGAGATCTGTTTGAATGGATATACTGAAGAAATTATAAAATCATTCCGACAAAGTCTGAACGGTCATCAAAAAAACGGCAGCAGTTCGCTTACGTTTCAGTATCTAAGCAACAAAAAGAAAATTGAATTTACTCCGGGGCGGAGAAAAGGAAGCGGAAAATTTATTGAGTTAACCGGGGCCGGCGGAAACAACTTAAAAGAAGTTGATCTTAAAATTCCTCTTGGAAGTTTTATTGCTGTTACAGGTGTAAGCGGCTCTGGCAAATCTTCTTTGATAAACGAAACGCTTGTAAAAATTTTGATGCGAAAAATTTACGATTCGAAAGTTGTGCCTCTTCCGTTCAAAGAAATTAAAGGAATAGAGAACGTTGACAAAGTGATCGAGATTGATCAATCGCCGATTGGTAGAACACCGCGCTCAAATCCTGCAACTTACACCGGGCTTTTTACACATATCCGCGATTTGTTTGCGCAGCTGCCAGAATCAAAGATGCGCGGTTATTCTCCAGGCCGTTTTAGCTTTAACGTTTCCGGAGGCAGATGCGAAGAATGCGAGGGCGGTGGACTAAAAAAGATCGAGATGAATTTTCTTCCGGATGTTTATCTGCTTTGCGAAGTGTGCAATGGAAAAAGATACAACAGAGAGACTCTCGAGATTTTTTATAAAACAAAGTCAATAGCAGATGTTTTGGATATGAGAGTTGAAGAGGCAATTGGTTTCTTTGAGGATTTCCCGGCACTTCAAAGAAAAATTAAAGCACTCAACGATGTCGGTTTGGGATACATAAAACTCGGTCAGCAGGCAACAACGCTTTCAGGGGGCGAAGCCCAGCGCGTTAAGTTAGCAACAGAACTAAGCAAAGTTGGAACGGGAAAAACAATTTATATTTTGGACGAACCAACAACGGGATTACATTTTGACGATGTAAATATTCTCCTAAAGGCGCTTAATCATCTTGTTGATAAAGGGAACACTGTAATTGTTGTTGAACATAATTTGGATGTAATAAAAGTTGCTGATTATGTTATAGACCTCGGTTACGGCGGAGGAGAATACGGTGGAAGAATTATTGCAGAAGGAACACCTGAAGAGGTAGCCGAAAATGAAAAAAGTATTACAGGAAAATTTTTAAGAAAAGAATTAACTCGTAACTAAAAAGAATGTAGGAGAATAATATGAAATCAAGCGTGAATGATTTTAGAGCGTATCGCACAGAGATGAACGAGAGAATTTTGAATTCGGGGTTCAGAGATTTCAATAAATTTTTTGCGCTCGATAACAAAGCGTATATTAACGGTGCGCTGCCGGCAAAGACAAAAGAGTTGATGGGACTTTCGGCATCTATGGTTTTGCGCTGCAACGATTGCATACTTTATCACATAGACCGCTCAATTCAAGAAGGTGCAACCGAACAGGAGCTTTACGAAACTTTTAATGTCGCGTTAATAATTGGCGGGTCTATTGTTATTCCTCACCTCCGTTTTGCTGTAGAAAAAATGGATGAAATTTTTCTTGCCAAAAAAGAACAATACAAAAATGAATCGTAAACTTTTAGTACCGAATCAAATAGTTACAGTCAATTCGCAGAATGATATTCTTACCAACCATGCTGTTGAAATCAATGAAGGAAAGATTGAAAGAATTATTTCGCTTAATGATATTAAAATTCCAGATTATGACGGCGAAGTTTTGGATTACAGCGGCTGCACTTTAATTCCCGGGTTTATTCAAACACATATTCATCTTTGCCAAACTTTGTTAAGAGGGTTTGCAGATGATTTGGAATTATTAGACTGGCTGCAGAAAAGAATTTTCCCTTACGAGAATTCACACACAAAAAAATCTTTATCTGCATCTGTTCGTCTCGGTTTGCACGATCTACTTACCGGCGGCACAACTACAATTTTAGATATGGGTACGCTGCGCCATCAAGAAATAATCTTTGAAGAGTTGATAGCAGCAGGCATACGTGCATTCGCCGGCAATTGCATGATGGATAAAAACGAATTGTATCAAACATTTTGTGAATCAACCGATTGGAATCTCAAATCAACTTACGATTATGCGAAAGCATTTCATAATTCCGGTAATGGGAAAGTGCAGTTTGGTTTTGCGCCGCGTTTTGTTTTATCGTGTACTGAAAAACTTCTCAAGGAAACAAAAGAAATGGCAGAAGATTTCCCCGGTTCAATTTTTCACACGCACGCTTCTGAAAATAAAAAAGAAGTGGAGACTGTAAAAAAGCTTACAGGTAAAGGGAATGTTGAATATATAGAGTTGCTTGGCGCACTAGACTCACACACTGTTCTTGCTCATTGTATTTACCTGAATAATGATGAAGTGAAGATGCTGAAAAAAAATTCTGTGAGGGTTGCACACTGTCCTTCATCAAATCTGAAACTCGGTTCGGGCGTTGCAAATATTCCGCGTTTTATAAAAGAAGGAATTTCCGTTTCGATTGGTGCAGACGGAGCGCCGTGCAACAACGGCTTAAACATCTTCAACGAAATGCGGCTTGCTGCTTTAATTCAGAAACCGATTCACGGACCAACTTCAATGGACGCATTGACAGTGTTTCGTCTTGCAACTATCGAAGGAGCGAAAGCTCTCCATATTGAAAAAGAAACCGGAAGCATTGAAGCTGGGAAAAAAGCAGATTTAGTTTTACTTGATCTTGAAAAAGCCGATCAACCAATTCAATCGGATACTCAACACAACTTTTCTGATGGTACTCAGATTTATTCCAGCATTGTTTATTCTGCAACAAAAGAAAATGTGAAAGCAGTTATGATTGACGGAGAGTTTGTTGTTTACGATAGGAAATGTCTGTTATACGATGAAGATGAATTGATTGCTGTAGGGAAAGAAGAATTGAAAAAATTAAATGTAGGGTAAAAATGAAAATCATCTTTGCTACACAAAATGCAGGTAAGACGAAAGAAGTGAAAGCAATCTTTGCTCAATCTCCATTTGAAATTATTTCACTTTACGATCTTGACAACAACATCAACATCGAAGAACACGGAACAACTTTCCGCGAGAATGCTTTTATCAAAGCAAAAACAATTTACGATATTTACAAAGAACCGGTTGTTGCAGACGATTCCGGTTTGGAAATTGAACAATTAAACGGACGTCCGGGAGTTTACTCGGCACGTTATGCAGGCGAGTATTGCTCTTACGAAGAGAACAACTTAAAAGTAATCTCGGAACTAAAAAATTTTTCAGAACCGCACAGAGCAAAGTTTGTTAGTTATGCTGCTTTTTATAACGGCAAAGATGAAATTGAAGCAATGGGCGAATTACACGGACAAATAATAAAAGAACAACGCGGTAGAAACGGCTTTGGTTACGATCCGATTTTTATTCCGGATGGGTTTGAACGAACGATTTCCGAATTGAGTTTTGAAGAAAAAAATAAAATCAGCCATCGAGCAAAATCTTTTAGCGAATTGAAAAAAGCTTTATTAGAGAAATTTTGCTGAAACTATTTTTCTGCAATCACAACCTGTGTTAAAACAAATTTCTGAACAGCCCGACTGAAGTAGTACTCGATAAACGGCTTTAGCCACATTGATGATTTTGGAACTAAAATTCTGAGAGTTAGGGAATATTCTAATGCCGTAAAATATCCTGATATCAAACATCTCCGAAGGACTCCTTGCGGAGAGTTCTTAGGACAAGCATCCAGTATCCGAGCATCAAGTATCCAGAGTATGTTTATCTGGAAATTTCTTTTTCATTTATTTTTTTCAGACGTGAATCAATCTCATTAATTTGATTAACATTCAGCTGCATACTTCTCATTGGATTCAGTTCGGCAGCTGCTTCGTTGTTAAGATTTAGCTGAAGCATCAAATCAACAAAGTAAAGACGATCTTCAAACTTCGATTTTGTTTCCGGATATTTTCTAAAAGTTTCTTTCGCAACAATTATTGCCGATTCTTTATAACCGCTCTGAGCAAGTTGTTTTGCGCCGTTCAACTTCTTGAATCCGAGGTCCCGCATCGGTGTTATGTTAACTTTATTTGCTGCAACTTCTTTTCCGTAAACCGCAGTATTGCGCGTTGATTGACCGCCGTTTGTTTTGGGCACATTCCGGATTTCTTCCATAGCAAGGGCAAGCAGCAATTCATTTAATGTAATTTTTTTTATTGCACTTAACCCAAGGGCAGAGTTGCTTTGAAGAATAAATTTGTTCCCTTGACTTGCCAACTGAATAAATGCTTTTTCGTTCGTGGCAATTAAATCGCTTCCGCTTAATTTTTGCCCGACTTTAACTTTTATCCATTCTTCGCTTGTACCTATCATTGCTTGAACTTCACCGGAAACTTTTTCGACTGTAAATTCTTGGGCAAAAAGATTAAATGCAGCAAAGAATAAAACGATTAAAATCTTTTTCATATCACACCTCACTTTATATCTATGATTTGAATTTTCCCTTTAGCCAAACCAAGTTCTTCAATGGCTTCTTTATTAAACTTTTCTGTTGCAACTGTCCATGCAGTATCAAAATTTGTTAGAGATGTAGTTTCGAGCGGGATCCAGATCTCATCTTCACCTTTTTCATTTTTCCGGATGAAAATCTTTTTATCGTTATTCGTAATAAGGTTGCTTTGCTCTGGTTTGAGTTGCGTGTTTACAAGAAGATTTACGTGGCTGATGCCGTCTTCGTTTTTATAATCAACAAAAGCAGTCTGTATTCCTACACTTTCTAACAACGAACTGAAAAGAACACTCAAGTCGTCACAATCGCCGCCTTTTAAATCAATTGTTTCAGCAGGAAACTGAACGCGTTCAACGCTCGAGCGCGGGTCTGCAACATAAACCATTTTTTTTACAAAATGATCAAAAAGAATTTTCACTTTCTCAAAGATTTCTAAATCAACTCCAGCACTTTCTATTTTCACTTTGTTTTCTTCAAAAATGTTTTTTGCATAACGGTTTGAAAAATCAAAATCGCGTCTTACAAAATATTTAAGATGGGAAACTCTGCCGTCCCAGCTGTTATTGTCGTTTACTAAAATTGGTTTATGAAACACATCATCTGGCTCGCTGCCTGTTGTTGTTAAAAAAAAGTCAACCTTAGAAATTTCCCTGCGTGTAATTTTAAGTGCATCGTTATTAATTACAGTATAGAAAGGAA
>JBFLWC010000321.1:0-2077 GCA_040758415.1 Bacteroidota bacterium
GAAGAACGTGAAGATTGGCCCGATGGGCGGACCACCTGGGCGTCAACATCTAAAATGCCTCTCCATGATTCCAAAGGAAATATCATCGGCACGTTTGGTATCACAAGAGATATTACAGATAAAAAACTCGTTCAAGAAAGAATTCGGGAAAGCGAACAAGTTTACAGATCACTCTTCGAGAATTCTGTTGACGGGATGTTCTTGATGACCGATGTTTTTTTGGACTGCAATCAAGCCGTGTGCGATTTGTTTAAATGCAAGCACAGCGATATTATCGCTCATTCGCCTGTAGACTTTTCACCTGAAGTTCAGCCGGACGGAAAAAATTCTTTCACCTCTGCAAAAGAAAAAATAGAAGCTGCGTTAAACGGAAAGCCGCAAAGGTTTTACTGGCAGCACAAAACAAAAGATAATGTTCTTTTTGATGCAGAAGTTTCTCTCAACTCGGTAACAATCGGCGGCAGCAAATTAATTCAAGCTGTTGTACGCGATATTACAGAAAGAAAAAAATCGGAAAGAATCAGAGAAGCACTCTTTGAAATTTCCGAAGCCGCTTATACTGCTTCGGATATGTTCACACTCTACAAAAGAATTCACGAGGTCATCTCTACATTGATGTCCACAAAAAATATTTATATCGCTTTATATAATGAGAAAACCGATACAATTTCATTTCCATATTTTGTTGATGAATACGACCCGCCGCAGCCGCCAAAAAAACCCGGCAAGGGATTAACGGAGTACGTTTTGCGCCTTGGCGAAGCTGTTCTTATTGATGCCGAAAAAGATATGCAGCTAAGAAGAGCGGGTGAAGTTGAATTGATCGGCGCACCGCAGGCTATTTGGCTTGGCGTTCCACTAAAACTCGGCGGCAAAACAATCGGAGTTATTGTTGTTCAAGATTACGAAAATGAAAAAGCATACGGCGAAGATGAAATGCTTCTCTTAAATTTCGTTTCCGAACAGGTGGCACAAGTGATAGAAAGAAAAAGAAATTCCGAATCAATTAAAAAATACGCCGAAGAACTTAAGCAGCTGAACACAACTAAAGACAGATTTTTTTCAATCATTGCACACGACCTGAAAAATCCGTTCATAACTTTACTCGGGTTTTCCGATCTGCTTATTTCTGATTATTCCGAATTAAGCGATGAAGAAAAAATTTACTACATAACCGAGATGAAAAAATCCGCGGAGGTTTCACACAATCTTTTGCAAAACTTACTTCAATGGTCACGTTCACAAACCGGACGCATAGAATTCAATCCGCAAAGACTTAATCTTTATCATCTTGTCAAAGAAAACATCGAACTTCTCAAAGCACCAGCCGAAAGAAAGAAAATTGAAATCAAGTGTGAAATTTCTGACGCTACTTATGTGTCTGCCGATGAAGATATGCTCAACACAATTGTAAGGAATTTGCTGACAAACGCTTTAAAATTCACCAACAAAGGCGGAGAAATAATAGTAAGCGGCAGAGAGAAAAATAATTTTTTTGAACTCTCTGTCTCCGATAACGGTGTTGGCATGAATGAAAAGGCGCGCGATTGTTTGTTCAAATTGGATGTTAGCCATTCTTCATTTGGAACAGATAACGAAGCCGGAACAGGACTTGGTTTAATTCTATGTAAAGAGTTCGTTGAAAAACACGGAGGTAATATTTGGGTTGAAAGCGAACTTGGAAAAGGAAGTAAATTTATTTTTTCTGTACCGTTCTCCGTGTAAAGAAAAATATTTCTTCGTGTCCCCCCGTTAAAGAAGTCACGAAGGGAAAGATTCGTAGCGCACTTGGCGGTTCTTAGCGTGCGTTGCGAGAAAAGAAAACCCGGTTTATCGTAGCGCTTGTTATTTCTCGCAATGTCCGCTACGAAGACGCAACGAACGCAAAAGAAAATTTTATGCATGAAAGAGAACGGTTCATAAAAACCCAAGTGTGAAGAGAAGGAAGAGTTATTAATTCACCTTACGCAGCAGAAGTATTTTTTAATGAAATTCTCACGAAGTGATGGCTTTGCCACAAATAACAAAAAACAAAAACCAAACAAGCACCAATTTTCAAATTCCAATTTCTTTAGGA
>JBFLWC010000322.1:0-5666 GCA_040758415.1 Bacteroidota bacterium
GGTATGGGATGCGATGAGGAAGCTATAAAAGCTGTCAAAAAAACAAAATTCTCGCCCGGTGCCGATAAAGGCGCTCCGGTTAAAACTAAGTTCTCCATGGCAGTTACATTTAAGTTGTGAGAAAATAATTTCTTTGCTGCTTTTTAATTTTTAGAAGACAAGATTCTCTAAAGAGATTTATGTAACATATTATTGTGCGGTGCATAATCGGAGGGGAATGTATAATGCATCGTCAAATGTGAAAAGGAAGAAGAAAGATTGCGTACAACCGGTATGGCTGACGTTAGACGAATATCATTCTTTCATCTACCGCTGCTTTGCCTTGCCTACCCGCTCCGATCCCGACTTGTCGGGAGAGACAAGGCGAGCCGGACAGGCAGATGTTAGGCAAGCTTTGCAGTTTATGTCATCTGTTTAAAGTTGAGGGAGAAAAAATGAGAATAAAAATTAGCTTTAGAACAATTTTTTTAACGATATGGTTTTTTACTCTCTTTTTTATCTATGCGGCTTCACTAGAAGGTAAAAGCATTTTTTTGAAGAATGGGTTTCCGTATAATGAACGCTTGCTGCCGGGCGAAGAAGAATACTTAATTGCTATTGAAAAGATGCCTGCACCCATCGGCGGATTTGAATCTATTATGAAAAAAATAACCTATCCGGATATGGCGCAGAGAATGAGAGTAGAAGGGAAAGTATACGTTCTAATTTATGTCAACGAAAACGGAGATGTTGACGATGTAAAAGTAGTAAAAGGTATTGGCAGCGGTTGCGATGAAGAGGCAGTTAAAGCAATCAAAAAGTCGAAGTTTACTCCGGGAATGGATAAAGGTGCTGCAGTCAAGTCAAAGTTTTCAATGGCAATTACATTCAAACTACAATAAAGTATTTATGTAAGAAGAGGACAAAATGCTAAATCTTAAAAACGTAATGCTTGTTCGTAAAATCCAGCTTGGATTTTTATTGATTGCTGCTGTCTCTGCAATAATTGCAATCAATTCATTTATACAAATGAATAATTCGGAGAAGGATAAGGAAGCTCTCTTTACAGAATTTCTTCAACCAAAGAACCGGATAAATGAACTTTATAATAAATTCAAAACCATACAATTCACCCTGATGAAATTTTCCATGCCCGGTTTTGAAAGCACATTAAATGAGAATATCAAATTCATAGGGCAGGAAAAGGCCGCGGCAGATAGTGTCTTTAAATATTTATCCGCGCTTAACTTCGATCCTCAAACAAAAAAGGATGTTGAAGAAATTCAAAAAATATGGACCAACTATAAAACCGTAGTAATAGATGCAATTTTGAGCGCTGGATTGATGAAAGATTTTGAAATGGCAAGCGTGGTTACTACTACTTCGGGCGAAGAAGTAGCCGCGCAGATGGAACATAAATTCAACGCAGTAGAAGAATATTTGAGCAAGCGCGGTGATTACTTAAGCCAAAACATAACCGATGGACTTTCATTCTCTAAAAACTTAATAATAGCCGGTATAGTTTTAGGCACGGCAGTGTTTGCATTTTCAATTTTTACGATTGTGCCTACAGTAACAAAGCCAGTAAAAGAATTTAAGGAAGTAATGAAATTTTTCGCCCTTGGTAATTTTAATATGGACCTGAAAGTAGATTCTAAAGATGAATTTGGTGAAATGAAAGAAATGCTTATTCAATTCCGCGATGCACAAAAAGAAAAAATTAAAGCAGCAGAAAAAATTTCCAACGGCTTATTCGAAAAAGTTAAACCCGCATCGGATGAAGATGAACTTGCAATCTGCTTCAACAAAGAAATTGATACTATTCAGGAACTCTTCAATGAGATACAGCAAATTACAGATGCAACTTCAAACGGAAATCTTTCTGTTAGAGGCAGTGCCAATAAATTCAATGGAGGATTTAAGGAAGTTATACTTGGATTTAATAAAGTTCTCGATACGGTAATTGTTCCAATAAAAGAAGGCGCGGAAGTTTTATCGGTTATGGCTACAGGCGATTTAACTATTAGAGTTGAAGGCGACTATAAAGGTGATCATCAGTTAATTAAAAATAGTATCAACGGAGTAGCAGATTCATTAAGCAAAGCGCTGAGTGAAGTAAGCGAATCTGTTGCTGCAAACGCAAGTGCGGCAAACCAAATTTCATCAAGCTCCGAAGAGATGGCTGCCGGCGCTCAAGAGCAAAGCGCACAAACAACCGAAATTGCTACTGCAATCGAACAGATGACCACAACAATTATGGATAATACAAAAAATGCCTCTTATGCGGCCGAAACTGCAAAGGAAGCAGGAGAAAAAGCAAAGAAGGGCGGCGAAGTTGTTTATCAAACAATTGAAGGAATGAACAGAATAAGTAAAGTTGTAGAAAAATCTGCAGAGACAGTTTTTGCACTCGGAAAAAACAGCGATAAGATAGGTGAAATAGTTCAAGTAATTGATGACATCGCAGATCAAACAAATTTATTAGCACTTAACGCAGCAATTGAAGCCGCACGCGCCGGCGAGCAGGGCAGAGGATTTGCGGTCGTTGCTGATGAGGTGCGTAAACTTGCAGAGCGCACAACAAAAGCAACAAAAGAAATTGCCGGTATGATCAAAACAATTCAGAAAGACACAAGCGAAGCAGTTGCATCTATGGAAGAAGGCACACGCGAAGTTGAAAAAGGAAAACGAATGGCAAACGAGGCGGGAAATATGCTGAGAGAAATTATTGAAGTCGCTCAAAAAGTTTCCGATACGGCCCATCAAGTTGCCGCTGCAAGTGAAGAGCAGTCAAACTCTTCGGAACAAATCAGCAGAAACATTGAAGGAATAAACAATGTAACGCGCGAAACTTCCGCCGGCATTCAACAAATTGCCAGAGCATCCGAAGATTTAAGCAGACTGACAGTTCATCTTCAAGAGTTGATTGCTAAATTCAAAATCTCAAGAGAACAAAATAGGATGAGCGTTAGAAGGAATGGAAAATTAATACATTCGTAAAACCGCTAAAGAAGTTTTTTTCCATTAGTGGATAGCTCGGATTTGACAAGACCATCACCTAAAAGGTTGGATGAATTCATTGACGCTGGATTAGTTGTGGATTGATAGGAATTGGTATTTGCTGACGGCCGTAAGATACACCATGAGCATTTTCAAATAATTTAACAAAAGGAGTTAAACTGAAAAATCCATTTAAAAGAATAAAAGATTCCCACATTAATGATGAAAGAGTTGGGTCACCAAGTTCAATCTTTAAATCATATTTTGAAATACGAGAAAAAACCAAAGGACGCGAATGCAACAAATGTTTATCATAGTTAGAAAAGAAAACTACAGCTTTGCTAATTAGTTTTGAAAATCCTTTTTTGCCTTCAAACATATATTTATGTAACCAATCAGAAACTAAAGTACGAGATAGTTTCTCAGAGTCTTCACATAGTTCTAATAAATCTAAAGAATACTTTTCAATGAGAGGTATATAAGCTGGTAATGATTCAGGACCTTCTTTACGAATACTGTCTTTTACTTTTTCAAATCCCCTTTTAATTGAACGTGCTGGTATACCATTAATCTGTGGATCAATAGGGCCGAGAGTTGCATTAGGATGAAGGATAATTTTATTGCCAGAAAGTGAAAGCATAGTAGCGGCAGAATAGGCAGAATGTGGAATTAAGAAATTTACTTTGTCGAATTTACCTCTAAGAATGTATACAATTCTTTCCGTTGCATCCGGGCGACCACCAGGACTATGTAATAAAACATCAACTTCTTTTTTAGAATCAGGAATAGAATTTATCAAATCAACAAATCCTTCAACATCGGACAGGTCAATAGTATTTTGAACACCAAAATGGTTTTCAAGAAATTTTGTAGCATAAATTAATAAAGGAACGCCCCTATATCTTTCAATTTCGGAGTAGCAATTCTTGCGCAGTTGAAAAAGCTCAGCACCTGAGGGAGGGTTCGACTGCCGACTTGCAATAAAATTATGCCAGTCTTGATGACTACTAAACCTCATAGGTAGAGGAAAATAATTTTTTGGTGATCTGAGCATCTATTGTAGAAGATGCAATGTTCTTATATAAAGCTTTGCGCCCAAGTGCTATATTTGTACGCTCCAAAATTGACGAAGACTTTTGATAAATATTCAAGGATTCGATAACTTTTTTGTCTAATTGTGATAAAGCTTTGGAGAAGTATTTTGTTGTATTTTGTAATGTTTTTTTGTTGGACATAGCAACTAATAAATTTATTTTCTTACTTATTATCGAATAAACGAAGAATTATTTTAAAAAACATTTGAATTTTTTACGATAATCATAAACAGCTACTAAAAACGTGAAGAAATTTAATAAAGAACCTATTAAAAGCAAAATCAAAGAAAAAAATAGACCGAGAGCCGACCCTTCTATCCATGGTTAGATTTTATAATGAGGCAATGGGAATATAAATATAAATAAGCACCGCCGTTCTATTGGTTATGAATCTAAACATTTAGCGTTCAGCTTTCTGCTTTCAGATGTCAAATGTTACTGATTGCTGAACGCTGAATACTGAAAGCTATTAATTTTGGATTCTATCTTCTATCTCCTACCTTCTAAATTTTCAGATGAAGTTGACTAATTCATTCTGTATATTTTAAACAGTAAAAATAGCTGGCTTCGCAATCAATATGCTGGCACAACAAACATCTACAAAAATTATTTTGATCATTTCTCTGATCCATCAAACAGGTCAATCAAATATTTTTAAATACACGCGGGGTGATATATGTCCCGAAAGATGCCTGTAGTAAAAACAAATTTGTTGTCTCTCATTCTTTTGTTGTTATTTGTAAATGTTCCGGCGCAGAATGTTCAAATTGACCACTCGAAACCGGAAGAAGTTGCTCACAAATTTCTTGAGCTTTATTTCAAAGGAGATTGGTACGGCGCATGTAAACTTTGCGCATCCGAAGGAAGCGAAGACCAAATTTCTTATATGATAAAAAAACTTGTGGAGCTCGAGGATAGCACCGATGAATCTTCCTGCAGTTTCACGATTGATAGTTTCAAAATTGACCCGAACCAAAACACCGGAAAATGTTATTACACTAAAATTTGTCCCTGGAGCGAAAAGCCAAAGAAAAATCATCTCATTATGAAAAAAATTGGCGATAAGTGGCTTGTTGAATACATCTATAGAAGAGACAAATTTTTGTAACGAAAACTTTCATACGTGTTTACAGAATTAATTTATAGTCAACAAGAACGGACTTTATGAAGAAACCTTTTACGAAAACGATTTTGGGATTCGAGCATAAAAACGAACCGCTGCTGCCGAAGAATTTATTTGTTAAACGTGCTATAAAACATTTATTCATTGGCGCAGCGGCAATTTTTGTTTCGCTGACGATAGGAATTTTTGGTTATCATTTCGTGGAAGGATTCACCTGGATTGATTCGCTCTTAAATGCTTCGATGATACTTGGCGGGATGGGACCGGTTGGAGAGATGCACACAGACAACGGGAAAATTTTTGCTTCGATGTATGCGCTCTTTTCCGGAATAATTTTTTTAGTTACGGTTGGAATTATAATTGCGCCCGTTGTGCACCGCTTTCTTCACAGCATGCATATTGACGAAAAAAGCGATGATCACTGATAAATGTCTTGGGTAAGTTTTACAGAACCCCCGATTAAAACTAGC
>JBFLWC010000323.1:0-3845 GCA_040758415.1 Bacteroidota bacterium
AACACCGCAAAATGTTTAAGAACTTCGAACGTAAGTTAAGAAAGCAACTCTTTGATTGCAACAAAATCTTTTTTTGCAGGGCACTTGCATCATTCATCATAATTTTTATATTGGGTTTCAGTTTAGAGAGTTTTCAATAAAAAAAGATGCAAGTACTACAAAGAAAGATAATCTTCACATTCTCTGCTCTATATATTCCAAAGAGAAAACGATACGTCCCGTTGCGGACGCACATCATTGTTTTCCCAATTCTTCTAAGATAGTTTCTGCATTAAATCGAAAAATTATTTTACGATTCCCTCCCGGAGTTTCCAGGGGGTTAGTACAAACTTTCAATTACTCAAAGGGAAAAAATATTTAGTAAAAAAGTAGAAAACAAAATGAACAGCGGAATAAAATCAAAAAAGAACGAGCAGGAATTTCACGATGCATGCGGAATCGGATTTATTGCTGAACTTTCAGGTAAACCGGGCAGGCGCGTAATTGATCTTTCTATTGAGGCACTGAAAAATATGTCGCACCGAGGTGCTTCCGGTTCGGATGAAAAAACAAGCGATGGAACAGGTCTTCTGACTGACATTCCTTTTGATTATTTCAATCTTGTTTTGGAAGAAGAACTTGGTAAAAAATTAAGCGGTGAAAAACTCGGCATCGCTATGGTTTTTACCACAGATAACGAGCTGTTAGATGTTGAAAAAAATTTTGCGGAAAAATCCCGGGAGTTAAGAATCAATTACATTGGAATGCGAAACGTTCCAATCAATAAAGCAGTTCTTGGAGATATAGCAAAAGAAACCTGTCCGGTCATCATCCAATTTTTCTTTTCTGGAAACGATGAAGCAAAATTTGATTTCGAAACGCGGCTTTATCTTTTGAGAAAATCTCTTGAGCAGAAAATTATTTCATCGGGCGGTGAAACATTCATCTGCTCACTATCGAGCAAAACAATTGTTTATAAAGGAATGACGAAGCCGCACAATCTTGCGCGTTTTTATTCCGATCTGAATCAACCCGAGTTCAAAACAAAAGTTTCACTTTTTCACGAAAGATTTTCTACAAATACTATTTCGAGCTGGAGTATGGCTCAGCCCTTTAGAATGCTGGGGCACAACGGCGAGATCAACACAATAAAAGGAAACCGTTTATGGATGCAGACACGCGAAGCAACAATCAAATCGGATTTTTGGAACGAGCATCTTGAGCAGCTCAAACCGATTGTATCGCAAACCGGAAGCGATTCTTATTCGCTCGATAACATTCTGGAATTTTTAGTGCGCAGTGGTAGAGGTTTATTCCACAGTATGATGATGCTTATTCCGGAACCATACATTTTTGATAACTTAATGCCGGATGAGCTAAAAGATTTTTATGTGTATCATGAAAATTATATTGAGCCGTGGGACGGACCGGCGGCACTTGTGTTTACAGACGGAGAATTAGTCGGCGCAAAATTAGACCGGAATGGATTGAGACCCTTACGATACACTAAAACCAAAGACGGTTTGGTAATTATGGCATCCGAAGCCGGCGTTGTTGAACTTGAAGAAGAAAATATTTTGATGCATCACCACATGAAGTCTGGTGAAAACTTTGCAATTAAATTGGATGGCAGCGGAATTATTTCGAATGAAGAGATAACCAAAATTGTATCCGGCAATGGAAAATATTCCAGAATGATAAAAAATAATTTGTCGGCATTAGAAAGAGGAAAAGATGATGAAGAATTCGGCAATTTTGGTTTGCCCGAAGGGGGATTCGACAAACGGCTGCGCATCGCATTCGGAATAGACAAAGAAGATGTCGAACGTTTCATAATTCCGATGTCTCAGAGCGGAAAAGAATCTGTCGGTTCAATGGGTGACGACACTCCACCGGCAGTGATTTCAAAACAGAGCAGAAGATTTTACGATTATTTTAAACAACATTTTGCACAGGTAACAAATCCGCCGATCGATTCGATACGCGAAAGATATGTTATGAGTTTGTATCGTTACATCGGAAGCGAGAGTGATTTGCTGGGTGCGTCGGATGCATTCAGCGGCGCTATTAAAATTAATAGTCCGGTGCTCTCTCCGCGCGAAGTAAAATTGCTTCTTGAAAAACATTATTGGTTTCCGCATGCCATTATCAAGTGTCATCTCAAATTTGAAGATGATCTTGCCAAACGCATTGATGAAATTCGGGTTGAATGCGAGAACGCAGTACTTAACGGAACAAAAATTATTTTTCTTTCAGATGAAGGTTTGCAAGAAAATTCCGTCCCTATTCCGATGTTGCTTATTGTTTCTGCGGTTCACCAGTACTTGATAAAGAAAAAATTGAGAAACAATTGTGCGCTTCTCTGCTTTACAGGTGATGTTGTAGAAGATCATCACGTTGCATGTTTGGTTGCATTTGGTGCCAGCGCGGTTTATCCGTATATGGCGTACGAACTGATTAGAGAAAATTTTTGCAATGATGATTGGATTGAGAAGTTGAGCAACTATCGTAACGCACTCGAAAAAGGTTTGCTGAAAATTATGGCGAAGATGGGCATCTCTACCGTGAGCAGTTATCACGGAAGCATGCTCTTTCATGCAATTGGAATTTCACAATCAATTATTGATGAATATTTTCCTTCTGTCAAAAGTGCGCTTGGAGGGATTGATCTCTGCATTCTTAAAAAATCTCTTGTTGAAAAAAGCAAAAAAGCATTTGGTGAAAATCTTGAGCTGGAAGAAATTGGCCGGTTCAGATTTCGTAAAGGAGGCGAAGCGCACGGGTTTTCTCCTTCGGTCTTTAAACAGATTCACAATGTTTCGCAAAACAAAAATGTTGATTCGTCAAACGAAGAGCCGCCGGTTTATGTACGCGATCTTCTTGATATTGCAAAGAAAAAAGTTAAACCGATCAACCAAGTTGAACCGGTTGAAGAGATATTAAAACGGTTTGGTCTCGGCGCAGTTTCGTTCGGTGCAGTATCTGAGGAAACACATAGAACTTTAGCGCGCGCAGCAACAATACTTGGAATAAGAAGCAACACGGGTGAAGGCGGCGAACAAAAAGACCGCTACAGTATTTCGAATCCGGATAAAAGTGAGAACTGTTATACAAAACAAATTGCAAGCGGAAGATTCGGTGTAACAACTTCTTACTTAACAGCAGCAAGGGAGATACAAATTAAAATCGGGCAGGGCGCAAAACCCGGAGAAGGAGGACAACTGCCCGGAGAAAAAGTAACGCTCTCAATTGCAAACGACCGGCATACAACACCGGGCGTGCCTTTAATTTCTCCACCGCCTCATCACGATATTTACAGCATCGAAGACCTTGCGCAATTAATTTACGATCTCAAACAAGTTAATCCCCGTGCAAACATTTGTGTTAAACTTGTTTCACAATTTGGAATTGGAATTATTGCATCCGGAGTTGTGAAAGCCGGAGCCGATACAATTTTAATCAGCGGCAATGACGGCGGAACAGGTGCCAGCCCGCTCGGTTCTCTCAAACATACAGCACTTCCGTGGGAAGTAGGTCTTGCAGAAGTTCACAGAACATTAATTCAGAACGGATTACGCAGCAGAGTAACACTGCGTGTTGACGGCGGTTTGAAAAATGCGCGGGACGTAATAATTGCAGCTCTTCTTGGTGCAGAGGAATTTGATTTCGGAACTTCTGCACTTGTTGCAGTTGGCTGTGTTATGGCACGCCAGTGTCATCTGAATACTTGCCCGGCAGGAATTGCTACGCAGGATAAAGAGCTTCGCAAAAAATTTAAAGGCAAGCCGGAAAATCTTGTCAACTACATAAAAAAAATTGCCGAAGATATTCGCACGCTTCTTTCAGAGATCGGATTTTTAGCTATA